>JBKPBB010000222.1:0-2167 GCA_046744245.1 Thermodesulfobacteriota bacterium | reverse complement strand
GTGCTGCTCGCCCCCGCCTGCGCGAGCTTCGACATGTTCGCCGACTACGCGGCGCGCGGCCGGGCCTTTCGCGCCGCGGTCGAGGCGCTCTCGTGATCGGGACGGGCGCGCTCGGCCGGGGCGCTGCGGCTCCGCCGGCCTTCCGCGGTGCCCTCGGCGGGCAACGCCCGCGCCTGCGGGGGGCGCTCGGCGGCGACCCGTGGCTCGTGCTCGCGGTGGCGGCGCTCGTCGGGTTGAGCGTCGTCATGGTGTTCAACGTGAGCTACTTCTACGGCCAGGACCACTTCGGGGACTCCCTCCTCTTCTTCCGCAAGCACCTCCTCTCCGTAGGCCTCGGCACGGTGGTCGCCGTGGTAGCCTCGCGCCTCTCGTCGGACACCTATCGCCGGGCGGCCTACCCGCTGCTCATCGTCGTCCTGGTGACGCTCGTGCTGGTCCTCGTCCCTGGCATCGGGCTCGCGCGCGGGGGGGCGCGCCGCTGGTTCCACCTGGGCCCGCTCAGCGTCCAGCCCTCCGAGCTCGCCAAGTTCGCGCTCGTGCTGTACCTGGCGCGCTCGCTGGTGAAGAAGGGCGCGCGCCTCGCCACCCTCGAGTTCGGCATCGTGCCGCACTACCTGGTGGTGGGGCTGGTCGCCGCGCTCATGCTGCTCGAGCCCGACTTCGGGACGGCCGCGCTCGCCGTGGGGCTGCTCGTCTTCATGCTCTTCGTGGGCGGGGTGCCGGCCCGGCTGATGGCGCTCCCGGCGCTGATGGCGCTCCCGGCGCTGGCTGCCGTGGCGTGGAAGGCGCCCTATCGCTGGGCGCGCATCGTCGCCTTCCTCTACCCGGACCGCGATCCGCTCGGCGTCAACTTCCAGCTGCAGCAGTCGTTCATCGCCTTCGGCTCGGGGGGTCTGTGGGGCGTCGGGCTCGGCGCGAGCCAGCAGAAGATGTTCTACCTCCCCGAGGCGCACACCGACTTCCTCTTCTCGGTGATCGGCGAGGAGCTCGGGCTGGCGGGGGCGCTCGTCGTCCTCGCGCTCTTCGCGGTGGTCGGGGCGCGTGGCTTCCGCATCGCCGTCCGCCATCAGGATCCGTTCGCGCGCCTGCTCGCCTTCGGTGTGACGCTCTCGCTCGTCCTCCAGGGCGTGGTGAACGCGGGCGTGGTGCTCGGCTGTCTCCCGACCAAAGGGCTGGCGCTGCCGTTCCTCTCCTACGGCGGCTCGGCAATGATCGCCGCGCTCGGCCAGATCGGCGTCCTCCTCGCCCTGGCCCGCGAGAGCGGGTGAGCTCGCCCATTCTCATCGCCGGGGGCGGCACCGGCGGACACCTCTTCCCAGGCCTGGCGCTCGCCGACGCGCTCGCCGCCCGGGGCGCGAGCGTCACCTTCGTCGGGACGGCGGCGGGCATCGAGGCGCGCGCCGTCCCCGCTGCCGGCTATCCACTCCGCCTGCTCCCCGGGCGCCAGCTCCGCGGCGGCGGCGGCGCGCGGGTCGTGGCCGGGCTCGCGAGCACGGCCGGGGGAACGCTGCGCGCGCTCGTGCTCCTCCGGGAGCTCCGGCCGCGCCTCGTCGTGGGCGTGGGCGGCTACGCCTCGGTCGCGGTCGTGATCGCCGCCGCCCTTCGCCGCGTCCCGACCGTGCTCCTCGAGCAGAACGTGGTGCCCGGGGCCGCCACCCGGGTGCTCGCGCGCCTCGCCCGGCGCATCTGCGTCGGGTTCGCGGAGTCGATCGCGTTCCTGCCGCACGCCCGGGCCGTCCACACCGGGAACCCGGTGCGCGCCGACCTGATCCGGCCGCGTCCGCCCCGCGCGCGGCCGGGCCTCCTCGTCTTCGGCGGCAGCGCCGGGGCGCGCCGGCTGAACCAGGCGATGCTGGACGCGCTCGGCCGCCTCGGCCCGACGCTGGCCGGCCTCGACCTCACCCACCAGACGGGGGCGGCCGACCTGGAGACGGTGCGCGCCGCCTATGCGGCGCGGGGGCTCGCCGCGCGCGTCGAGCCCTTCATCGCGGACATGGGCGCGGCCTATGCGGCGGCCGACCTGGTGGTCGCCCGCGCCGGCGCCACGACCTGCGCCGAGCTGACCGCGGTGGGCCTGCCGGCAATCCTGGTTCCCTACCCCTACGCGGCCGACGACCACCAGCGGCCCAACGCCGAGGTGCTGGTGCGGGCCGGCGCGGCGGAGATG
>JBKPBB010000001.1:0-15545 GCA_046744245.1 Thermodesulfobacteriota bacterium | reverse complement strand
CACCGGGATCTCCGGCCGCACCGTTGCCACCAGCGTCCCACGCTGGTCCACCGCCAGCGCGTCGAGCACCTCCCCCGTCGGCGCGATCACGGCGGAGATGCCGGTGTTGGTGGCGCGCAGCTGCGGGCGGCGAGTCTCGATGCTGAGGAACGCCGCCCCCACCAGATGCAGGCGCGGCCCCGATCCCTCCGCGAACCACGAGTCGTTGGACAGCGTGACGATCAGCTCCGCCCCTCGGCGCGCGGCGCCCAAGGCGAGGCGGGGGTCCAGGACGTCGTAGCAGATGAGGGGCGCGACGTGCAGCATGCGCCCGTCCGGCAGCGCGAGCGTGACGACCCGTGCGCCCGCGCCCGCCGCCCACGTGCCGAGCCAGGGAAGCCACCGGCGGAGCCATTCCGACTCGAGCGCCACCGGCACCCGCTCGGTCAGCGGGAACAACGACGCCTTGCGATAGGTCTCGAACGCGAGCCGCCCGCGGCCCGCGGGCTCGAGGAACACCGCCGCGTTGAACTCGCGCCCGTCCTCGCGCTCGTAGGCGCCGAAGACGAGCGGCACCCCCGTCCGCGCGACGAACGCTCCGATCTCCCGGTCGAAGGCCGCGCCGGCCTCGCTCTTCGGCGTGCCGAAGGTCGTCGGATAGACCGTCTCGGGCCAGACGAGGAGGTCGAGCTCGTGCCGCCCGAGGAGCGCGGTCGAGAGCGCGAAGTGCGTGTCCAGGATCGTCCGCACCGCCTCGAAGCTGCCGAGGTGGGCGCGAAGCCGGTCGTACTGGCCGATGTCGGCCTGGACGATGCCCGCGGTGAGGGCGCCGCCGCGATCGGCGTCCGAGGCGAGCTCGTGGCAGCGGAGCGCGCCATAGCCGAGGAGCCCGAGCACGAGCGTCACGACGCAGGCCGCGGGCGCCAGCGCCCGCCGGAGGCCCGGGCCCGCCACCAGGCCGCGCAGCCCCGCGAGCGCGCACTCGTTGGCGACGACCAGGAGGAAGGTGAGGCCCGCCGCGCCCGCGAGATCGGCCGCCTGGCGCATCCAGGCGGAGGCGTAGAGCCCGTGGCCGAGCGTGTCGCCGAAGAGCTTCGGAAGCGCCCACTCCGACCCGACGTAGGCACAGGCGCAAGCGAGCGTCGCGCGCCAGAAGCCGAAGGCGGCCCGCCGCGCGAGGTGTCGGGCGAGGGCAAACGCGAGGAGCTGCGGCTCGAGAAGTGGCGCCGCAGCGAGGAGCAGGACCAGCGCGACCGGCGACGGCGCTCCGGTGTAGGTCCCGATCGCGGCCGCGAACCAGCCAAAGACGGCGAGGACGAAGGCAAGGGACATGAGGAGGCCAGCGGCGAGCGCCGCGCGGACCGAGGCCGCGCGATCGAGCACGGCGAGCCAGGGGACGAGCCCGACCCAGCCGAGGGCGACCCAGGGCCAGGTCATCCGGGCGTAGAGCGCGAACGCGAGCGCGCTCGCCGCGACGGCGGCGAGCACCGCGAGACGCGCCCGCGCCGGCGGGGAGCTCAGGGCGCCAGGTCCGTCGCGCCGGGCTCGAGCATGCGGATCGGCAGGCCGGCCGGCGCCATGTCGGGCGGCACCACGCGGTCCTCCGGCAGCGGCACGGGGGCGCCGCGCTCGTCGACGAACTGATAGTCGGGGTGGAACATGAGGATCGGCGGCAGCTGCCGGCCGTCGTCCGTCATCTGGTAGTGACGCACGTAGCCCTCGGGGAGCGCGAAGTCCTCGGGAACCACGATGCCGCGCTTCACGGGCTTCGTGCCGGGCAGGGGGAAGACAGCGATACCGCCCGTCTCACCCGATGCGATCAGGCCGGGGATGACGTCCTTCGCCTCGAGCTCGGGTCGGCCGGCGGCCGGCGGGGGCGCGGGGGCAGGCCGCGTGATGCGGAGCGCCTTCACCCGTGACGCCGGCGGCGGTCGCGACGGGTCGGGGCTCGGGCGCGTCGCGGCGAGGTCGGGGAGTCCGCCCGCCGGCGCCGATTGCGCCGCTGGGTGAGGGAGCCGGATCACCACGATGGCCCCGGCGGCCACCAGGCAGATGAGCGCCGCGCCGAGGAGAAGGAGCTGCGCGGCGCGGCGCACCGCCGGCGCCTCGACGAGTCGCGCGCCGGCGGCATCGGCGCGCGGGCCCGGGCGTGAAGGGTCACTGGGCATTGCCCGCCCCGCTATCATATGGAGAGGGGTTCGCCGCCTGCAAACCCGTGTGAACGGAAGCATCCGAGCGTGCGCCTATCCACTCGGCTGGCGCATCGCCGGCGCGGTGCTCTTCGCGGTGAGCC
The DNA here is from genome assembly GCA_046744245.1 of Thermodesulfobacteriota bacterium. GTDB lineage: Bacteria > Desulfobacterota > Binatia > DP-6 > DP-6 > DP-6. The sequence continues at coordinate 13,273 of JBKPBB010000001.1, read as the reverse complement.
GAGCGAGCCTTCCCGCAATCCTCGCGCTGGTCGTGCTCGCCAGCGACCCGCCCGTCACGCCGCCCATGCTCGTGCGCGCGGTCGTCGTCTTCGCCCTCCTCCCGGGCCTCGCCGCCCGGCTCGTGGCGCGCGCCTTCGTGGCCTCGCTGAGCGTTGACGACGACGCCCTGGTGATTCGCCGGCGCGACCTCCGGCTCGAGGTCCCGTACCGCGCGGTCGCGCGCCTCGCACCCTGGGCCGTGCCACTCCCCGGACCGGGCCTTTCGGTGTGCATGCGGTCGGGCCGCCGGCTCCGCCAGGGGCTCCAGATCGATGACCCGACCCCGTTTCTCCTCGCCCTCGCCGAGACCGGCGGGCTCGAGGCCGCGCGCGCAGCGATCCGCCACCCGGTCGTCGTCTACGCGCACGCGCGGGCGCGCGGAGCACCCCGGCGTTGGCACCACCTCCTCGGTCGGTTTGCCGGCTTCGCGCTCCTCCCGACGGCCGTGCTCTTCAACGCGCACCAGCACATCGCCTATGGCGGGCTGCTCGGCGAGTACTACCTTCTCGGGCTCAGCTCGTACGTACGGACATTCGCCGTCCACTGGCTCACGCTGACGATCTACCTCGTGCTGTACGCGAGCGTCTGGCGGGGCCTCGCCGAGGGCGTGGCGCTCCTCGCGGCCTGCGCCGCCCCTGCGAGCGCCGCGGGGGCGCGACGGGCCGTAGAGATCGCCTGCCAGGTGGCCTACTACGGGGGCGTCCCCCTCCTGCTGCTCCTGCGCTTCCTCCCCTGAGGGGCGCCTGCCGCTAGGGCGTCGCGGGATTGTAGACCGACAGCGCCCAGCCCATGCGCTCGTGACCGAGCTGGTTCCAGATCGGGTTCTTGCCGCCGGCGATCTGACCGCCGCTGTAGTCCGGTGGGCCCGAGCCCGTGCCGGTTCCGCCGAAGAAGCCGACGTAGATCGTCGATCCGGTGTAGGTGGGGTGGGTATTGTCCGACTGGATGTAGTCGTAGCTGGTGCTCGCGTTCACCAGATGCACGTTGGCGTCGCGGATGGTCGATCGTAGCGTCACCGCGAGCCGGTTCACGTAGCTGTCCTCGGACTCGCCCTGAACGTAGCGCAGGCCGTCCGAGTCGATCTGTCCGTCGCCGTTCGAGTCGTAGTCGGCGCCCATGAACTGCGCGAAGCTGTCGGCGCAAGCGAAGCCGTACTGGGCCGCAAAGTTGCAGGCGCGCCAGTTCATCCGGGCGAGGTACGGGAGGAACGCGCTCTGCTTGTTGACCCGCTGCCCGGTCCCCGGGTCGGTGCAGGTGCTGAGCGCATTGTCGGCGTCGTAGCCCGGGTAGTAGAGGTTCGTGATGACCTTCAGCCTCGTCCCGGAGTAGGCGTTCTGATTGATGTACTGCATCGCCAGCTGCGTGTACGTCGTGCAGTTGGCGAGCGCGGTGTCGAGCACGCTGTAGTCGCAGGTGCCGCTCTGGCCGGAGAAGTTGCTGCGCGCCTGGAGGCCGTCGTTGCCGCACATCTCGAAGCTCACGACGCGCGTGTTCGTGGTCTGCATGTAAGAGCGCTCGGCGACGATCTTGTTGTTGTAGATGTCGGAGGCCACCGCGCCGGACTTCGCCCGCCGGATCACCTCGATGTCGGCGCTCCAGAGCTGCGAGAGGTACTCCCCGTCCACCCACGGCGCCGCCCGCTTGGCGACGTTCGAGATCGAGCCGTGGTAGCCGGCGTAGATCGAATCGCCGTACGCAGTCACCCGATACGTGGTCGACGTCCCCGGCCGATCGATCGTCCACGAGGTGTTCTGGGTGACGGTGTTGGCTCTCGCCCCCGATACCAGGAGCACGGTCGCCGCGAAGGCGCTGAGGAGCATGCACGAGCTCCGCGTCATGGCTGCCCTCCTCTGGCTCTGGCGTGCCGCCCCGCGGGGCGCACGCGATCCGCCGCTCATTGTTATTATTGACGCTCCCGCGTCCATCCCGCCTTTCGGCTCGGGGCTCTCCCCACGCGGATGCGGCCCGGATGCCGACTCGGGTCAGCGCCGTTCCTCCGCCTGCCGCCGGCGCCCAGAGCGGGACGCGCTAGCGGTTGGGCGCAGCGACCTCGTCGTGAGCGATGTCGGTATGCCGGGCGAGGATGGCTACCGGCTGATCGCCTCCCTGCGAGCGCGTCGGACGCGCCCGGGAGCCACCGAGCCGCGCGTTCCGAGGAACATCACTCCGAGGCGCGTGATGCTGAGATGGGCGGGCTCGGCTCGAACGTGAGCTTCCCCCTCCGCCACGGTACTGGACTTAGCGGGCGCGCCCCGGCTCGTTCGGGTCGTATTCGACCCTGTCGACGTGGGCGTTCATGCTGAAGCCTCCTCCGCCCGCGAAGACGACGCGTCCGAGCCCGCGATAGAAGTACGCCCGGCGCCAGCGGTCCTGCCCGAAGTAGAATGGGATGAACGCCTTGCCGGTCACGTACTGGTTTTCGTCAGTGGGCGGGCCAAGGATGTTTTCCACTTCGCGCGGCGTCATGCCCACTTCAACCCTGGCGAGCGGGCTGCTCGCAGGAGGCGCAACGGCGGCGCGCGTCGGCCGGTCGGGCTCCGCCGCCCTCTGTGCCGAGCAAGCGATCAGGCCGGACATGAACGCGATCGAGACGAAGCAACTGAGTCTACCTCCCATACCCCTGACTCCTGTCGTTCGAGGCAGCCGTCTCCGCCGCCGTCCGGCGGTTGTGTCTCCGGCTACGCCGTCCCCTTCCTCGGCCGCGTCTTCCTCCCGAGCTTCTCCTCGATCGCCTCCACGAGGAAGTGCATGAGAGCGATGTCGTGGGGTCTCAGACCGCCAGGGGACTACGAGAAGAGTCGGACGGGCGCACGAGCCGAAGGCGGTCGGTCACGGAGGCCGGCGAGCCTTGCCGGAACCACCGGCCCACGAAGCCAGAGAGGAAGAACCACACCAGGGAGCCGAGCGGAGACAGCAGGGGCTCGAGCTCGAACGCGAAGCGATCTTCGAGCCGCCCGTCAGCGAAGCGGCAGGTTACCTCCTCGGGGCCCACCACACGGATCACCATTGCTCGGTTTCCCGTCAGGCGCTCGACCACGATCTCTCCGCGTTGCAGCATGGTCACCTCCATCGGCGGTCGGCCTGCGTCACAGCGTGCCGTGGCGCCCCACGGAAGGCAGGGCATCGGCACGGGACGGTGCGGAGCCTCTGCGCCCTACGCTGCCTTCGGTGCGCCTGGCTCGTGGTGGCGCTGACTGCCTCGGAGCGACGGCAGCCGTTTCCAGGTCTCCCGCGCCGTGTCGAGGAGCGAGCGGCCGATGGCCACGGCAGCGCCCAACGTGACGTACCCGGTGATCATCGGCACCGCGACGACCGCGCCGGCGAGCCGCGAGATCAGCCGCAAGCCCTCGCGTGCAACGTCATTCGCGTTCATGGGGGCCTCCGTACATTGTCTTGGAGCGAGGACCCTCTACCACGAAGGCCAATCGCCGGGCAACGAGGGTCCACTGCGCGCCGGAGTCGTGGCGCCCGCCCCATCGGATTCCTCCGATCAGGAGGAGGCGCGAAACCCTGCGCGCGCTGCCCGGGAGCGTTCGGGGACGGAAGCCGCCGGGCTCTGACGGAACCAGCTCAAGAACGAAGAGACGGCGAACGAGAGGAGTGAAACAAGCGGCGACGGTGGCAGCTCGAGTTCGAAGGTGAAACGCTCCTCAAACCGGCCGTCCCCGAAGCGACAGATCGTCTCCTCGGGACTCACCACGCGGATCACGATGGCCCGGTTGCCGCTCACGCGCTCTACCACGATGTCCCCAGGTTGCAGCATGGTGGGTCGCTCTAGCACGGGATCACCCCCGTAGCTCGCGCCTCCTCCGGGAGAACGAGCCAATAAACTTGGGAGTGCGTGACTTCTGACGGGGGAGAGGCCAGTGCGGGCAGACCCTGACCGCTCGGTCGGGCCAGGAGAGGCAACCAGCAAACGGCGATCCTGAATCAACCTTCCCGTTAGGTGCACCGCCGCGAAGGTGCTCGCCGCGAAAGGAGCCGTGCGGTGCGAGCCGGAGGGGCGTGCATGCCCAAGCAGCAGAAGCATCGTGACCGGGGCGTGCCGCGAGTTTCCGGTGTGTCCGACATCCTATCTCCGCCCGCCAGCATGACCCAGGTCCTTCAACGGGCACGCACTTATCAGCGCCCGACGAAGATCTGGGTGAAGAAGACCTCGCCCGCCGTGTTGCGCGCGACCCCGATGCCAGTCAGGCCGTATGGCCCCTCGATGTTTTCCCGATGCGCCCGGCTCTTCAGCCACCCTCGCACCGCCTCGGATGCCGGATCGGGATAGCCCTTGTTGGATGCGACGTTCTCCGCGCTCCGCCGGCACGTCATGACGCGACTGAGGGCATCGACCCGATCGGCGAACCCGTCGTGTCCGAGGGGCGTCCGGCCGTCCGCCATGGCCAAGCTGTGCAGCCGGGCCTCCTGGCTGATGCGCGGATCCAGCGCGAGCGGGGCGAGACCGCGGGCGCGCCGGTGCCCGTTCACCTGGTCGTAGGCCGCGCGTTCGAGTGCGGCGTTGGCACTCGTACCGTGGGCCGTACCGGCAGCCCGTACGACTCGGGACCGGCCCGGCGGGTCATGAGACGGGCACCCCTGGAGTGTGAGCGCGCTGACCAGGCCGAGCACGGCGATCGGCCAGCCACTCCCCATCCCGATGGACGATAGACCCTCGCAGACGAACGATCCAGCCGAGCGCGGTTGGGCACCGACGAGCGCACGTCGTCATCCCATTCCCCGGTGAGGGGATTGATGAAGCCTCCTCCCGTCCCCTCTGCGACGACGGGAACGTAGAATTGGCATCGCGATGGCGTCATCGCATCGGCTACGTCGCTCCCGCGTCCGGGGCGAGCGCACCTGGCGCCCTCGGCGTTCGGCAGATGCTCCTCGTCGCCCAGGGCGACCGGGTCGAGCTGCGGCTCACCGCCGTGGCGCCCGAGATCGCCGACGCCGCCCGGCAGCCCGGCCTCACCTACGTCCTGTGGCTCGGGACCGCGTGCGCGGCGCGATCAGCACCTCGCGTGCGCGGAGCGCGCGGGCGTGAGCCGTTGCCGCCCGTAGCGGAGGGGAAGCTGGCATCGAACATGGAATCTGGTAGCAAGAGCCCCTGTCGCGCTCCGGCTGTGATGACGCGCCTGCTGCGACCCGGCCTGATCGTCCTTTCCCTGTTGCTCGCTCCGGAGGCGAGGAGCCAGCCCTCTGCTCCGCGGGGCGTCGCGGCGTCGGTCGTGAGGGTTCCGGCCTCGTCGACGCCCGACAGCTTCCTGTCCGCCATCCCGGCGGATCCGACGGCGGCCTTCACCGAGCCCGGGACGCCCAAGCCCGCGTATCTGGTGCCGGTGCGCCCGGCGCCCTTCGGGGTGCCGATCATGCGGATCACCAACAATCCCGGCCTGCCGACGACTCCGGTGAGCGGCACGTGGGGCTCGGATGCCCGCCACGTCTATTCCAAGCAGCAGCCCTGGAACGCGGACGAGACCATGATCAGCATCGAGAACCGGTCGGGCGGGTCCCCCTCGCCGCTCATCCTCGACGGCACCACCTACCAGCCGAAGTCCGGCCCGTGTGGCAACTACGACCTGTGGGACTACCGCTGGCACCCGAGCCGTGCCCACGCCCACGAGCAGATCAACGTCAATTCCGGCGGCACCGAGCTCATGTGGTTCGACGTCGTGTCCTGCACGAAGACGCGCTCGTGGACGCTGCCGATCGCGGCCGACTACGGCATCGGCTCCGGCGAGGGCAACCCGTCGAACGACGGGCGCTTCGTCATGATCGGCAACTCGAGCAAGATCTACGTGGTCGACATGGACCCGCGGCCGCCGTTCGCGCCCTATCCCAACAAGCGGATGGGCCCGGCGCTCGACATCTCCAGCTGTGGACTCGAGAGCTGCACGATCGACTGGGTCTCGGTGTCGGCCTCGGGCAAGTACGGAGTCGTCTCGTACGGGGACAACGAACGGGTGTTCGACATCGACCCCGTGACGCTCGCGCTCACGCCGCACGCGATGCCGACGAGCTCCTACCGCTGCCACGGCACGGCGGCGGCCGGCTTCACCTACAGCCTCGGCCACGCCGACTTCGCGCTCAACCCGTTCGACAACCACGAGGACGTGCTCGTCGGCCAGGACGAGTGTCACCTGACCGGACAGACGATCGCCGGGACGGTGATCTCGCACGTCATGATGGTGCGCCTGCGGGACGGCAAGATCACCGGGCTCACCGATCCGAGCAACGAGGCCTACGCGCACCACATTTCCACGCGCAGCATAGGTCGCCCGGGCTGGGCGTACGTCGACTACTTCCAGGAGGACGGCAAGCGGTTCAGCGACGAGGTGATCGCCGTGAAGCTGGACGGGAGCAAGGCGGTCCAGCGCTTCGCCCACAAGCACAGCGTCTTCGAGGGGTGCTACCGGTGCGAGTCGCACGTGGCCCCGTCACTGGACGGGCGGCGGATGTTGTTCGCGAGCAACTGGGCCGAGCACTGCGGCACCTCATGCGGCTCGACCTCCGACATCAAGGACTACCTGATCGACGCGCGCGGGGCGAAGCCCGTGCCGTGAGCGATCCGGCCGATGGGGGGCCGCCGCTTGAAGGAGCCCCGCGCGGCGGAGTAGACGGGGCCGATGCCGGGCGGCGCCGCGTTCGTCGAGGGTCTACGGGCGATGATCGACGCGGGCCGCGCCTTCGGCCGCCATCCACTCTGGCGCCGCATCGCGGAGGGACGGCTCCCGCGCTCCGCCCTCCGCCCGTTCGCCGTGCAGTTCTTCCTCCAGGTGCGCGAGTTCCCGCGCGCCGTGAGCGCGCTGCATGCGAGCTGTCCGGACACCCGGGAGCGGATCGAGCTCGCGGAGAGCCTCTACGAGGAGGAGACCGGCCGCATCTCCGGCTGCAACGTCTCGCATCCCGAGCTCTTCATCCGCTTCGGGGAGGGTGTCGGCGTCCCGCGCGACGCGATGGAGGGCGGCGCGCCGCTCCCGGCGACCGCAGCCCTCATCGACTGGTTCGAGCGGTCGACCCGGGAGCACCCGTTCATCGAAGGCGCCGCGGCGACGAACCTCGCCGCGGAGGGACAGGTGCCGGGCGCGTTCGGCCCCTTCGCGCGCGCGCTCGAGCAGCACTACGGGTGCACGCGCGCCCAGGTCGCCTTCTGGGACGTGCACGAGCAGGCGGACCGCGAGCACAGCGCCATCGGCGACCACATCGTCGTCCGTCTGGCGACCACCCCGGAGCTCCAGGCCGACGTGCGGCGGGCCGTCGCGCGCTCGCTCGAGCTCTGGTGGCGGTTCTTCGACGGCATGGCGAGCGCCATCGAGGATTACGCAGCGGGCGCGATGTAGAGGCGGCGTCTGCGACGCGCTCGTGCTCCGCCTACGCGAACACGATCACGCTGCGCGCCGCCGTCCCGCGCCGCATCGCCTCGAAGGCGTCGTTCACGCGCTCGAGCGGCAGGCGAGCCGAGATCATCTCGTCGAGGTGGAGCAGCCCGCCCCGATACAGCTCGACGTAGCGGGGCATGTCGATGCGGAAGCGGTTCGAGCCCATCATGCAGCCGAGGATCGTCTTCTCGCGCAGCACGATGTCCGCGCCCGGCAGCTCGACGCTCGTGCCCGCCGGCACGACGCCGATCATGACGATCGTGCCGCCCTTGCGCGTCATGCGCACCGCCTGGCGGACCGTCGCCGGGGTGCCGATCGCCTCGAAGGCGTAGTCGACCCCGCCCGAGGTCGTCTCCACGACGGGCGGGACCGGGTTCCCCTCCGCGGCGTTCACCACGTCGGTCGCGCCGAGGCGGCGCGCGAGCGCGAGCTTCCAGGCCTGGGTGTCGACGGCGACGATGCGTCCGGCCCCCGCGATGCGAGCGCCCTGGACGACCGAGAGCCCGATGCCGCCGCAGCCGATGACGGCCACGCTCCGCCCCGCGCGCACCCGCGCCGTGTTGAAGACGGCGCCGAGCCCGGTCGTGACGGCGCAGCCGATCAGCGCCACCCGGTCGAGCGGGACGTCGGGACGGATGCGTACCAGCGCGTTCTCGTGCACCAGCATGCGCTCGGCGAAGGCGCTGAGATGCACGAACTGCGCGATCGGCTCGCCGTCCTTCGCAAGCCGGGGCGGCTCGTCCGGGCCGCGCGTGGTCGCCTGGCCCTCGCAGAGGTTCGGGCGCCCGGCGACGCAGTACTCGCACGTGCCACAGAAGGCCGAGAGGCAGCCGATCACGTGGTCGCCGGGCACCACGTGGCGCACCGCGCCGCCCACGTCCTCGACGACGCCCGCCGGCTCGTGCCCGAGGACGGTCGGGAGCGGGTTCGGGAGCGATCCCTCGAGGACGTGGAGGTCGCTGTGGCAGACCCCGGTGGCGGCGGTGCGGACGACCACTTCGCGCGGCCCCGGCGTGTCGATCCGGATGTCCTCGATGCGGAGCGGCTCACCGATCGCGCGCATCACGGCGGCCTTCATGTGGACTCCCACACGAGCGGCAGCGACTCGAGCCCGCGGAGGAAGATCATCGGCTTCCAGCGCGGCTCCCCGGGCGCGAGCGCGAGGTCCGGCAGCCGCCGGAACACGGTGTCGAGCACGACGCGCGCCTCCAGGCGCGCGAGCCACGCGCCGAGGCAGAAGTGGATCCCCCAGGCGAAGGCCAGGTGGCGCTCGGGCTGCCGGCGCACGTCGAGCGCGTCGGGATCGGGAAACTGCCGCGGGTCGCGGTTGGCCGACGCCATGAAGGGGACGACCATGTCGCCGCGGCGAATCGTCCGGCCGCGCCAGGGGACGTCCTCCGTCGCGACCTTCACGGTGGCAGGCACGGGGCCATCGTAGCGCAAGAGCTCCTCCACGGCGCCGTGGAGGAGCGAGGGGCCGGCGCGCAGGAGCGCCGCCTCGGCCGGGTGGCGGAGGAGATGGAAGAGGCCGTTCCCGAGGAGGTTGGTCGTCGTCTCGTGCCCCGCGAACAGGAGGAGGATGCAGTTCGCCACGACCTCGTCGCGCGTCAGGCGGTCGCCCTCGTGCTTCGCGCGCAGCATGAGGCTCGTCAGGTCGTCCCGCGGGCGGCGCTCGCGCTCGCGGAGGAGCGCGCGGAAGTAGTCGACCAGGCCGGCCACCCCGGCGCTCGCCTCGGCGAAGTTGTCGCGCGCGTCGACCGCGCCGCCGAGGTACGCCGCCAGCCGATCGGACCACCTCTTGATCGGCTCGAGGTCCTCCGCCGGCGCGCCCATGAGGCCGGCGATGACGATCGCGGGCAGGGGGAAGGCGAGCTCCCGGATGAAGTCCATCGCGCCGCGCGCGACGACGCGGTCGAGGAGCGCGTCGGCGGTCCGCTGGATGCGGTCGCGACTCGACGCGAGCTGCCGCGGCGTGAAGGAGCTCTGCAGCAGCCCCCGCAGGCGGTCGTGGTCGGGAGGGTCCCGGAACACGAGCCAGTGTCCGAGCACCTCGGCGACCGCCCGCACCGCCGGGCGCCGGCTCGCGTACCGCTCGTCGATCTTGCGGAAGCGATCGGCGGAGAACGTCGCGGGGCGGTCGAAGATCTCGACGACGTCCTCGTAGCGCGTGACCACCCAGGCGTTGAGGCTCTCGCTCCAGTGGATCGGGTCGTGGTCCCGGAGCCAGGCATAGAGGGGGAACGGGTCCTGGACGTTTCGCCAGGACTTGAGGTCGAGGTCCGGCCCGCCGCTGGTCTCGCGCACCGCCGCGGATACTAACCCGCGCCCGGCTCGTCCCTCAAAGGTGCGACCGCTCCGAATCAGTCCCCGTCGCTCACCGCGGTCACTCGCCGTGGCAGCCCCGGCTCTCGCGTCGCGACATACATGTGAACCACCTGCCGCCAGTCGATCCCGTTCTGGCGCAGCGCGAGCTCGGCGCGCGCCGCGTTGAGCCACGCCTCCGGGCCGAGCAGGTAGGGAAGGCAGTTGCCGATCACGGTGATGTCGTCGGGGTGCGACCACCCGCCGGAGAAGAGAACGCTGCTCGCGTAGCAGCCGTAGAGAAGCCGCTCCTCGGTGTAGGTGCGGTGCAGCTTCTTGCGCGGCGGCCGAGCCTCCGGACGCACGTCGCGGGCGTCGATCACCATCCCGTCATCCATGACGAGGTCGGGGGCGCCGGGAAGCCTCTTGGCTTCCACGATCAGGCGCGTCTTGACCGGCACGGCGTCCCGCGGCGCGATCGCCGCCTGGTTCGAGTAGCAGAGCGTGCCGTTGGCGTCCCTCCAGCGCCAGACCTCCTCGGCCCGGGCGAGCGGGGGCAGTGCGGCGAGCACGAGCAACGCGGCGAGGGTCTTCATCTGTCGTCTCCTTCTTCGTCGTTCGAGGGCCGGCCCGTGGGCGTCCCCTGGCGAGCGCTACCGCGTTTGCAGCAGGACGTCCATCTTTTTCGGCCATGCGGTCTCGCATGGCATCGTCCCGGGCGCGCTCACGACGAAGGCGGGAAGACCGACCGGAATCCGGACGCGGCGTTCCGAGCGTCGACGGCAGCGGCTCCACCTCGCCGGCAGCTCGACGTGCCGGTCACGGAGCCGGTGCTCCGCGCTCCTACGCCGCCTCGCGAGCGGCCGGCGAGGAACGCCCGGCCTCCGCGGCACCGGCGAGGAAGCGCGCGACCGCGCGTAGCGCCGCGGGGTGATAGAGGAGGTTCCAGTGCCCGCAGTCCTCGACGACCACGACACGGCCCCGCGGGACGGCGGGAGCGGGGACCAACGGGTCGTGCGCGCCGAGGATGGCGAGCTCCCGCGCCGGTCTCCCTTCCCAGTAGTAGGGTGAGGCGAGCGTGACCAGCCGCCCCACGCGGCTCCCGTCGCCGACCTCGACCAGGGAGCGGGCGACCAGGCCGCCCAGGCTGTGGCCGACGACGTCCACGCGGGGAGCGCCCGTCTCGCGGCAGACGCGCTCGATCATCCGCCCGAGCCGCGGCGCGAGCCGCTGGTAGTCGAGGCGCGGCGAGTAGGAGAAGCTCGCGAAGCTCCGGAGGCCGCGGCGGGAAAGGAAGCGGCGCAGGACGAGGAAGTTCGACGGGTCGCCGAGGAAGCCGTGGACGAACACGACGGGCGTGGGGTGTGGCGCCGCCGGATCGAAGCGCTCGCGGGGGAGGAGCCGGCCGAGGGGCATCGAGAGGGCCAGGGTGCCGAGCGCCGAGAGCTCGCCCCGGAGCGTCCGCCAGCGCCGCATCAGTGCACGTGCTCGGCCCGTGGACGGGGCCCCGTGAGCACCAGGGCGTTGAAGAGCAGCACCCACCTGCCCCCGTCCACGTAGGCCTGGAGGTCTTCGTTCTCCCAGCCGAACGGGACGTCCCCGTTCTCCCAGTACTCGACCAGCTGGCCGGAAACGAAGACGCGCCGCGTCCGAACGACCGCCTGCATGACGTTCCTCAGACAGCCGCCAGGCCGGCGCCGATGGTGCGCAGGTCGAAGCGCACCCCCTTGAACGTGCCGCACAGGCGGACCCGTCCCGAATTGACCATGTAGACCACCGCCGCGATCACCTCGGCCTCGCTCCGCGCCTGGTCGGAGACCGCGTTCACCAGATCGAGTAGGGTCACGTTCAACGCCATGGTCCGTCCCTCCGTGGTGGGTTGGCTCGGCTCGTTGTACTGCTCTGCCCTACCTACGCCTTAGACGCCGGGACGGATGCGGATGGGTCGGGTGAACTCTTCGTGGCCGTCGCGAGCCTGGCCGAGCCGCGGACGATGCGGGGGCTGGCGGGACCGTGTCGTCCTCACGCTGAGCGAGCGGCTCCGGGGGGAGTTCGTCGGCTGGTTCCGGCCGCCGCCGGGCACCGCCCATCAACGGCGCCGAGCGCTACGGCTTCTTCGTCGAGCCGCCTGCGCGCGGGCGTCACCGTGTCGGTGCCCCACGTCCGGCTCGTCCTCCGGGCCGAGGACACCGGCCTCGCCAACCTCCCTGGCGACACCGTCCTCCCGTCGCCCGCAGGCTCCCTCGGGCCGGGGGCGCTCCACTTCTTCCACACCCACGATACGGATCGTCGGCCGATCTTGAGTCGTACGGTCTCTCGCAGGGGGCGGCCAAACCGGCCGCCCCCTGCGCCGTTCGGGGGAGCGGGACGAGGTCGCGGCCCGACCGGTCAGGGGACGAGTTGCCGCAAGGGCCCCTGGTCGTCCGCGAAGTTGCTGGTGTTCAGGACCTGAATGCCGGCGGTGTGGTCGCCATTGAACGGCGTCACCGTGTTTGGACATCCTGCCGCCGCCGCGTCATTCGGCGAGTTGAACCACAACCCGAGGTGGTAGGTGTGGACCGGGGGGGTCGCCGGGTTCATGCCGGCGTCGGGGAACATCCCGTCGTCGTGCACGACGGGCGCCATGGCGATGCCCGGTGCCACGATGAACGTCTCGATGTTGAAGCGGCCGATGAATATCCCGTGGGCTCTGCCATCTCCGTTGGTTTCGATGTCGCCCTGGTACCACGAGAGGCCGAAGGGCCCCTTGGGCACCTGGATGACGAAGAAGTCGAAGCCCGTACTGGGCGGCAGCCCGGCCACGTCCACCTCCATGATCTCGACCTGCCCCACCGACCTGATCCGGACCCGCCCTCTTGCGTTCGGGAGGCACGCGTTCGCGGACACCATGTTGAAGCAGATCTTCCGCTCCGGGTGGTCAGCGGGCGGCGGCGGGCAGGCCAGCTCGGCGGGGTGAGGCGGCGCCACGCCGTCTGCCATCGCCAGGCAAGGAAGTCCCAGGCCACTGCACGCCAGGAGGAGCGCGAGCCCCCAGCCCCGCCAGTTGCGGAACGACATCGGGACGCGCTCCATCATCTCGAGGCACCTTCTCTCGTCCATGCGAATCTCCTCCTCGCGGGCCGTTAACCGATTGACCCGCCCACGTTTCTGCGTCTCAGCGGTGCGTCGGCCTCGCCTGCGCTGGGCCGAGCGCCGAATCATCGGACCCTGGACCCAGAAAAGGCGCGATCGGGGGCGGCCTCAGGGGGGTCCTCGAACCTCGACGCCCGTCGCGCACCCGGCAGAGGGAGCGCGAGCCGTGGGGAAGCCGGGGTCCGCGGCCCGCGCCGCGATCGGACCGGGTGGTTGCCTGGGCTTCCTATCTGGCTGTCCGGCTATGCCCGATTCTCCCATGCGAGCGGCGATACGGCGCGTCTGCGCCGCGCGTCCTCGGGTGGCATACGGCGCGGCCAAGCGCGGCGTCAAGCGAAAAGGCGCTCGCCCTGTTGGTGCCGCGAGCCGGAGACTCTCGCACCATACAAGGCAGGGGCGATGTCCGACAGGGATTCCCGGCCCGCCCCCGGGC
>JBKPBB010000403.1:0-4669 GCA_046744245.1 Thermodesulfobacteriota bacterium | reverse complement strand
TGGTACCCCCGTGCGCGCTACCTGGTCGGCACCGACGCGCAGCTGATCGCGCTCACGGACATGGTGCTGCCGACGGCGGTGCGGGACCGGCTCACGCGCCTCGTGCTCGGCCTGTAGGCCCCACGCTTGCGTTCGCCCGCGCCATCCGCAAGGGTACCATCGTGGCGCTCAACGAGCGCATCCTGCCGCCGTCGCCGGTCCTCCTCGCCCTCGAGGGGCGCGCCTGGCTCGAGTTCGCGGCCCTCGTGCCCGCGCTCCCGCTGCTCGCGCGCGCGCCGCGCGGGGACGGCCATCCGGTGCTCGTGCTGCCGGGCTGGCTCGCGAACGACCGCTCGACCTGGGCGCTGCGCCGCTTCCTCCGCGATCGCGGCTACCACGTCCACGGCTGGCGGCTCGGGCGGAACCTCGGGCCGGACGCGGGCACGGTCGCCGGGCTCGGGGAGCGCTTCGCCGCGCTGCGCGCGCGGCACGGGCGGAAGCTGAGCATCATTGGCTGGAGCCTGGGGGGCATCTACGCCCGCGAGCTGGCGCGCCGCTTCCCCGCCGACGTCCGCCAGGTGATCACGCTCGCGAGCCCGTTCCGCGCGCCCTCCGCGTCGAGCGTCGCGCGCTTCTACCGCCGTGGGCGGCGGAACAGGGCCCGGCCCGAGCCGCGCGCGCCGCTCTGCGCGCCGCTCCCCGTCCCGTCCAGCTCGCTCTACAGCCGCAGCGACGGCGTGGTCGCGTGGCGGAGCTGTCTCCAGGACGCGGGCCCGCTCGCCGAGAACATCGAGGTGCGGAGCAGCCACTGCGGCATGGGACACCATCCCGGCGTGCTGCTCGTGATCGCCGACCGCCTGTCGCAGCCGGAGGGCGCGTGGCGGCCGTACACCCCACCCGGCCTGCCCTGGCGCGCGGCGCTCGGGCTCTAGCCGACCCGGCGCGGCAGACTTTCCGCAGCGTGAACTCGTTACTGGAAACGACGGGTCCACGGCGCTGAGCCCGCCGACTGCTCACAGTGCTCAGGTTTGCCGCGCCGGCTTCGCCGGCCGCGGCACGGCTTGCGCACGATCCGCCGACGCCACACGCTCGCGTCCGGATCCGACCCGAGACAGGGTCTCGGGTCGCTCTGCGAGCCAGCGCGCCAGGCCCGGCGCCGTGCGGCGCCGGAGCTCGGCGTTCAGGCGGAAGACCTCCAGCGCCTGCTTGACCGCACGCGTGGCCTCGGGGACCGGATGCGTGCGGAAGAAGCGCCCGAGCTCGCGTCCATAGCCGGGCTCGCGCAGTGCCGGGGTCACCTCGATCAGGCGCGAGATCATGAGCGGCGGGATGCGCCGGCCGAGCGCGGCCCACTTGCGGGTCATGAACTTCCACGTCTCGCCGCGCGCGGCGGGGTTGGAGAGGAGCCGCATGAGCAGGAAGGCGACGTCCTGGGTCGGGATCTGCGGCGTGAGCACGGCGGCGAGCGTGCGCTCGCGCGCCGCGCGCGTGCGGAAGGAGCCCAGGCTCAAGAGGAAGCGCCGCCGCTCCTGCGGCGTCGCGGCCGCGGCGACCGCGGCGCGATAGCGGTCGTAGAGCGCCAGGTCGCCCACGCGCGCGGCGAGCGAGACGACCGGGTCGGCCAGGTTCGGCTCGAGAGCGGTCCGGTCGGCCAGGTAGGCGTCGAGCCGCCGGCGCGCTTCGGCGAGCACGGCGGGCGCCTCGGCCACGCCGCCCACCAGGCGCACGAGCGCCGCACGCCGGAGCCGCGTCGGGTCGTCCTCGCCCGGCGCCGCCGCCCACCCGAGCTGCTCGAGCTGCGGCCCGAAGCGGCGCGCGATCCAGGCGCGGAAGCCGGCCTGCACCGCGCTCCCGGGCTCGGCCACCTGTTCATCGATCAGGTCGAGCGGCCCGGCGATGCCGTCGAGCACGTCGTAGTCGGTCTCCTCGCCGAGCGCGTCGGCGAGGTCGAGGAAGGACTCGATCGGGGCGCGCCCGCCGCGCACCAGGGCCCACTGGTCGCCCGCCAGCGCGAGCCGCTCGACCGCCGTGAGCCCGGCGCTCAGGTCGGCCAGGAGCGCCGCCCGGTCGGCCGGGTCGTGCGCCACCCGGTAGAAGCCGCCCGCGTCCGCGTTGCCGAAGTACCACGCGGACACCGCGCGCGCGGGCAGCTCGAGCCGGTCGCGCGCCTGGTCGACGAGGTAGCGCTCGGTCGCGGCATCACCCCCGCCGCGCCACTTGACGACCAGCGGCACCGGCCACTTCACCCGGCGGCGGGCGGCCGGCACGCGCGGGTCGGCGAAGAAGCGCTCCTGGCGCACGGCGAGCGCCGCGCGACCCCCGTCGCCCGCCGGCGCGATGGTCACGAGCGGGAAGCCCGGTTGCGCGATCCACGCCTGCGCCACGCGGGCCACCGGCTTCCCCGAGGCCTCCTCGAGCGCGCGCCAGAGATCCGCCGCCACCGTGTTGCCCTCGCGATGCCGGCGCATGTAGAGCCGCACGCCCCCGCGGAAGGCGTCCGGCCCGAGGTAGTGCTCGATCATACGCACCACCGCGGCACCCTTCTCGTAGGTGATGGCGTCGAAGTTCTCGGTCGCCTCGGCCACGCTCCGCACCCGGGCGTAGATCGGATGGGTGTTGGCGAGCGCGTCCATGCCGAGCGCCGCCGAGCGGTCGTGCTCGAAGCCCTGCCACATGCGCCACTCGGGCCGCCAGTCGGCGACCACACGGTACGCCATCCAGGTGGCGAACGCCTCGTTCAGCCAGAGGTCGTCCCACCACGCCATGGTGACCAGGTCGCCGTACCACATGTGTGCGAGCTCGTGCGCGATCACCTCGGCGGCCCGCTTGTGCTCGGCGAGCGAGGCCGTCGCCGGATCGAGGAGGAGGAGCGTCTCGCGGAAGAAGACGGCGCCCGCGTTCTCCATCGCGCCCGCCTCGAAGTCGGGCACCGCCACCAGGTCGAGCTTGCCGTACGGGTAGGGAATGTCGAAGTAGTCCTGCAGGCGTCCGAGCGCCTCGGCCGCCGCTTCGAGCGCGAAGGCCGCGAGCCGCCCCTTTCCCGGCACGTGCCAGACGCGGATGGGCACGGGGCCGAGCTGGCGCGGCGCCGACGCCTCCAGACGCCCGACCGCGAGCGCCAGGAGGTAGGTCGAGAGCGGCGGCGTCTCGGCGAAGCGGAGGACGCGGCCGCCGGGGACGGGCTCCTCGCGCTCCACCGGCCCGTTCGACACCGCGGTCTCACCGTCGCGCACGGTGACCGCGACCCGGAAGCGCGCCTTGAAGGCGGGCTCGTCGAAGCAGGGAAGGATGCGGCGCGCGTCGGCCGCCTCGCACTGCGAGAAGGCGTAGCGGCTCCCGTCGGCGCTCGCCGCGTAGAGGCCGCGGAGGTGCTGGTTCAGGCGGCCGCTGAAGCGGAGCGCGAGCGTCGCCTCGCCCGCGGCGAGCGGCCGTGCGAAGCGGAGCGCCGCCGTCTCGTCCGCACGCGAGAGGCGGACGCGCGCGGGCATCTCCCGGCCATCGGTGTGCGCCACCGCACGCTCGATGGCGAGCTCGGCCGCATGCAGGACGATCTCCGCGCGCGGCCGCGCGAGCCGGAGCGCGATCCGCACCTCGCCGCGGAAGCCCCCGCCTTCGAGGTCGGGCTCCAGGTGGAGATCGTAGCGCGTCGGCCGGACGTCGGCCGGCAGGCGAAAGCGGGAGGGACGTCTCGCGGTCGGCATCGGTCCTCCGGGGGGAGCGTGCGATCCTCGCCTGTAGCGAGCGCCACGATGCCATGCAAATCGCCCGGGCCGGACACGCCGTGCGGCCCGCGAAACCCCGGCCGCGGCCCGGCTACGCCCCGGTCACCGCTCGGTCGTGGTGGCGAACGGGTCCGGGTCGCACGCCCCGGACTTCCTCCGCAGCGACCGCGAGCTCACCGGGCAGCGCGGTGGCGCTTCCATCGCCCGGCGCGCATCAGCTGGCGGCGGCGGCGCTGGTACTCGCGGTTGTATGCGCGTAGCCGGGCCCGGTTCCGCCGGTAATAGGCGCGCTGCCGCGTGTTGTACGCGTTGCGGTGCGCCGCGCACCAGTTCCGGAAGTAGCCGCCGCGGCAGTCGCCGCACCAGCGGTCGCGCCCGTCGGGGCAGGCAGCACGGCGCCAGAAGGCGCTGAGCGGCTTCACACGCTTGCAGGCCGTGCAGCGCTTCACGCGCCGCGAGGGCCGCGTGGCCCCGCCGCTGCGCCTCGCCGGGGAAGGCTTCGCCATCACGCGTCCTCGCGAGCAGGCGGCGTGCCAGAGTATTTTTTATTGTTACACCCGCGAAATTGCGTGCGGGCGGCGCGCCCTGCCTGTGGCGCATTGCCACGGGACGCGTCCGGCGCGCGGCATTCTGCCTCACCTCCCGCGCAGAACCGGGCGGGGCCTGCCAGCGCCTCGCCCGGCTTTCGTGGCCCGCCACCGGATCGATATAAGCGCCCGTGCGGGAGCCGGGGGCGTGGCAGCGATGACCAGGACAGGTGAGCCGCGGGATGCGCCGGCCACCCGTGTCCCGGCGCGGACCTGGCCGGCGGTGGCGCTGGTCTTCCTGGGTTCGGGGCTCGCGCTCTACCTCCTCTGCGCGCGATTCCCCGTCCTCCCCGACGGTGACTCGTACTATCACCTGGCGGTCGCGCGCGCGTACGCCGAGCACGGGCTCACCTACCGGCCGGACTGGGCGCGCTTCAGCAT
>JBKPBB010000228.1:0-3317 GCA_046744245.1 Thermodesulfobacteriota bacterium | reverse complement strand
CGCCACGCTCGCTGCGCGCGCGGTCGCGGCGCCGCGATGGCGGATGCCGGCGCTCGCGGCCTGGCTCGCGGTCGTCGTCGGCTCGGCGGCGGTGCAGGCGCGTGCCCTCGCCGACGTGGCGCGGGCGCCGACGGCGACGGGCATCTATGGTGTCACGTGGAACATGTCCGATGCCTGGTCGGCCGCGGCCCGCTCCGGGGCGCCGCTCGTCGTCGCGCTCGACTTCGGGGCCTGGGTTCCCGGGGCGCTCGCGTCACCCCCCGCGCAGCGCTGGGAATCGACGGGAGTGCCGGACGAGGCGGCGCTCGACGCCCTCCTCGCGGGGCAGGGGCTCGTCGGGCTCGTCGTGCGCATGACCGGACCCAACAGCTGGGTGCTCGATCAGCGCCGATACGCTGTCGCCGACCGGATGGTGTTCGACCGCTACCCGGGCGACCCGTGGGCCTTCGTCGCGCTCCGCGGCATGGCGCGCTGACCGTCGCCGCCCGAGTCGGCGACCTGCATGACGGCTTCGGGGCCGATCTCCGGCGCGAGCTCGACGGGACCGGACGTCCAGTAGGCGTTCCCGGTGAGCGCCACGTTCTGCGTGCTCTCGCCCGTGACGCGGAGGAAGACCCCGACGCCCTGCGGCGCGAGGTTACCGTGGACCAAGCCGCCACGGATGTCGTTCAGCCACACCACGGGCCCGGCGTCGTTGCCGGATCCGCTGCGCAGCCCTGCCAGGTGGAGGCCCGCGACGTCGTCGGCGATCAGCGCGGGCCGGGGGTCGGCGTTCTCGACGGTGAGCTCGATGTCGCGCAGCACGACGTCGCGCGCATGTCGCAGGTAGAGACCGAACGCGGGCAGGCGACCGTACATCGTCACCTTCGGGTAGTCGGCCTCCCGCTCGGGCACGTCGAGGCCACCGGCCTGCCCGGCCCCGACCGCACTGATGCGCACGTTCTCGACCGTGATGCGTTCGACGGGATGGCCGGCAAGGCCCGCGATCGAGCCGGTGCCCGCCGCGCCGAGCGCCACGACGCCGCTGATCGACACGTTACGCAGCCGCCCCGGACCCGCGTGCTGCTGGTCGCGCCCACGGTTGCCGAGGCGGACGAACAGCGGCGCGAGGACGCCGCGCATCACCACGTTCGAGACCATCACTCCGTCGATCGAGCCGCCGTCCACGGTGAGGATGGCGATGCCCCCGCCCTCGGCCGCGGCCGAGACGTCGCGGTCCTCGGATGGGACGCCGCTGAACACGCAGTTGGAGAGGACGATCTGGCGGAAGTCGCCCGTGCTCTCGGTGCCGAGCTTGAAGCAGTTCGACGGGCTGCGCAGCCGGCAGTTGGTGATCATCACGTCCTCGGTGACGCCCCGCCGACCGAAGAGGAAGCTCGCCTTCAGGCAGAGCGCATCGTCGTCGGACTCGATGTCGCAATTGGCGATGCGCACACGGCGGCAGCAATCGGGATCGAGGCCGTCGGCGTATGCCTCGCGGATGGTCACCCCCTCGACGACGACGTCCTCACACCCGCCGAGGCTGATGCAGTAGTTCGGCGAGTGCACGATGGTGATGCCCTGGGCGGTCACGAAGCGACACTGCCGGAGCGCGATCGGCTTCGGGCCGACACGCTCGCGGCGGTTCATGTCGATGACCCCGCTCCCCGTGATCGTGACGCGTTCGAGATCGCGGCCGGCGAGCAGCGCGTGGGCGAAGTCCATCGTCTCCGAGTCCGAGCCACTCCGGAAGGACGGCCGCTCGCGGGGGGCGAAGTCGTCGTCGTCGGGGCTCGCGAGCAGGACGGCTCCGGGGGCGAGGTCGATCGTCACGCGGCTGCGGAGATGCACCGTGCCGCTGAGCCACGTGCCGGCGGGGAGCTGCACGATGCCCCCGCCGAGCTGGTGAGCCGCGTCGATCGCGTGCTGGAGCGGTCGGGTGGCGCTCGTCCGGCCGTCGCCGGCCGCGCCGAAGTCACGCACGTCGAGCGCCGGACCGCGCGGCAGCGACGAGTCCGCGCCGGCGCGCGCCACGCCGGCGGCGGTAGCGGCACAGGCGAGCGTCCCTCCTCCGACGAGCACCGAGCCACGGATGAACCCGCGTCTCGAGAACGTGCCGAATGCGTCGCCGTCGGATGGCTTGCTGGACATCGCCTCACCCAGCAGCCCGCGACGGTATCACCGGCGCGCGGAGCCCGTCCATCTGAATCGTCACGATGACACGCCGTATCGCAGGGCGCACGGCAGACGCCCCAGCGTCGCGCCGACGGCGATGTCATTGACGGCACTCCCGTGAGGCGCCGCTGTGCCGTGCACGCTCGCCGAGAGCGCCGAAGCGGCCCGCAGCCGCGATCCCGCATGCCGTCGGTCTCTGGCCCGGATCCTGCTCTGCCACCTCCGTCACTCGCCGTCACAGAGGAGGGTCATGAAACCGCATCCGTCGTCCATTCGCCGAATCGTCCTGGTGAGCGCGCTGCTCGCGTCCGCGGCGGCGCTCGTTCCGTCGCTCGCGCGCGGTGGGTGCGGCTGCGACAAGCCGCCGCCGCCGCTCGCCGCCGTGCGGCCGTTCGTGGGCTTCGCGAACCAGAAGATCACGCTGATCGACAGCCGCCTGGTGCCCGGTATGTGGTACCAGGTGCAGTTCGTCTCGCGCGTCGACGGCACGAACGACTGGAGCAGCGGCATCGCGAAGCTCCGCCGTGATCTCGCCGACGGCACGCCGCGCCCACAGCTCCGAGTGAAGGTGGCCGACGTGTCGTTCGGACCCGCGGCGATCAGGGTGTGGAGCAACGGGATCTTCCTCTACAGCCTGACGGACGACCAGTTCACCGTCACCGCGCAGCCCGTGCCGCTCCACGAGTTCAACGAGACGGTGACGCGCGACGGGTACCAGACCGGCGTCGGCGCCGACGGCACCGTCTACTTCGCCGTCGACGTCTCCGAGGTGAACAAGGCCACCACCTTCACCGGGGTCGGGAACGGCTTCCCGCTCACGTTCGGCGCGGCGAACGTCAGCATGTACAACAAGCAGGGCTTCTTCATGCAGGCCCTCGATCCGATGGTTCCGGGCCTTTTCCGCCTCACCACCGGCTCATCGCTCACGAGCGACACGCTGTCGTACTGGCGTCACGAGTTCGAGACCTACAAGGACAAACATCGCCAGTACGCGGGGTGGAACAACGACGACGACGCGGACTGGCACGCCGACGGCTCACGCCACGTCGACCACGACACCATCTTCGTCGCCATCGCCGGCACGCTCGCCGACGGCGGCCGCCCCGCGCCCGGCGCCACGCCCCCCTTCCAGCTCCAGGTGATCTCCTCGACCGCAGGACTCT
>JBKPBB010000304.1:0-15501 GCA_046744245.1 Thermodesulfobacteriota bacterium | reverse complement strand
GGTCGCGAGGCGGCCATTGTTCCGCCCGAGGCGGGTGGCGACCGCGCCCGGGTGGAGGCAGTTGGCGGTCACGCCCGTGCCGTCGAGGCGCCGGGCCAGCTCGTAGGTGAAGAGGATGTTGGCGAGCTTGGAGGCGCCGTACACGCGCATGGCGCGGTAGCGCCGGGCGTGGCCGAGATCGCCCAAGTCGATCCGACCGAAGCGGTGCGCATCCGAGGCGACGTTCACGATGCGGGCGGGGGCCGACGCCCGCAGGCGCCCGACGAGGAGGTGCGTCAGCAGGAAGTACGCCAGGTGGTTCACCGCGAAGACGGTCTCGATTCCGTCCACCGTGGTCGAGCGCCGGAGGTTGATGACGCCGGCGTTGTTCACGAGCACGTGGATGGCGGGGTAACGCTCGCAGAGCTCCGCCGCGAGGCGCCGGATCTCCGCCCGTGAGGAGAGGTCGGCCAGGAAGAGCGCGACGGCGGCCGCGCTGGACTCCGCCCGCAGCGCGGCGAGCGTCTCCTCGCCGCGTCCGCGGTCGCGGCAGACGAGCGCCAGCGTCGCGCCCAGGCGGGCGAGCGCCTGCGCCGTCGCCCGGCCGATCCCGGAGCTGGCCCCGGTCACCACGCACACCCGCCCGCTCACCCCGCCACCTCGCGCGCGAAAGCGGCGATCGCGTCGAGCAGGCCCGGCGCCTCGAAGACGTCGTTGTGGTGCTTGGCGGCGGCGCGGAGGAAGCGCTTGGGCTCCCTGGCGGCGGCGAAGAGCCGCTCGCCCAGCACGAACGGCACGATCTCGTCGCGGTCGCCGTGCGCGACGAAGAGCGGCACCGAGAGCTCGCGCACGCGCGCCAGCGAGTCGAAGCGGTTCCCGGCGAGGGCGGCGAGCGGTCCGTAGTGTGCGCGGCCCGCGTCGCGCAGGGTGGTGAAGGTCGAGACCACGGCCACGCCGGCGCACGCGCGCACGGTCGCGAGCCGGATGGCCACCGCGCCGCCGAGCGACTCGCCGAAGGCGACGATCTGCCGCGCCGGGACGCCGCGGGCGCGCAGGCTGTCGTAGGCGGCCTCGACGTCCAGGTAGACGCCCGGTTCGCTCGGCCGCCCTTCGCTCCGGCCATAGCCGCGGTAGTCGTAGGCGAGCACGGCGACGCCCCGCGCCGCGAGCGCGAGGAAGACGTCGGCCCGCCCGGCGATGTTGCCGCCGTTTCCGTGCGACCAGACGAGCGTCGCCGTGGCGCCGGGCGCGCCGGCGTACCAGGCGTGCAGGCGAAGCCCGTCGGCGGTCGTGATGGTGCGCTCCTCCGTCCCCGGCGGTGGGTCCGGGACAGCGCGGTCCGGGTGGAAGATCAGGCCGTCGAGCGGCACCCAGGAGCACCCCGCCGCCGCGAGCCCGGCCACGACGCCGAGCAGCGCCCGCCGGCTAGAAATACCCGCTCGGCTCCTCGCCGCTCGGCGGCTTCTGCTCGCGGCTCTTGATCCACGTCCCGGTGATCATGTCCTTGTAGCCCATGCCGGGGGCGACCATCGGGTAGACGTGCGCGTTCTGGTCGATCATCACCTCGAGGAAGGCGGGGCCGGGGAAGGCAACGAAGGATTCGAGCCTCGGGCGAACGTCGTCGATCTCGGTCACGCGCTGGGCGAACTGGAACCCGTCGGCCTCGACCGCCTTCACGAAGTCCTTCTTGTGGAGGGTCTTGTCCGAGCCCGAGTAGCGCTGCGAGTAGAAGAGGGCCTGCCACTGGCGAACCATGCCGTCGCCCAGGTTGTTCAGGAGCAGCACCTTCACCGGGATGTCGTAGGTGGTGAGCGTCTCGAGCTCGCCCAGGTTCATGCGGATCGAGCCGTCGCCGTCGACGTCGATGACGAGCTTGCCCGGGTTGGCGAGCTGCGCGCCGATGGCGGCGGGGAGCCCGAAGCCCATCGTGCCCATGCTGCCCGAGGTGAGGAAGGTGCGCGGAGCGACGAAGTCCAGGTACTGCGCGGCCCACATCTGGTGCTGGCCGACGCCGGTGGTGACGATCGCGTTGCCGCGCGTGATCTGGTTCAGCTGCTCGAGCACGTACTCGGCCTGGATCGCCTTCGACTCGCGGTTGTAGTTGAGCGGGTGGCGGCCCCGGAGCTCCTGCACGTGCGCGCGCCAGCGCGCGAAGCTCTTCTTGAAGCCGGCGCCCGCCTTCAGGAGCTGCTGGAGCCCCACCTTCGCATCGGAGACGTGCGCCCAGTCGACGTTCTTCACCTTCCCGATCTCGGAGGCATCGACGTCGAGGTGCGCGATCTTCGCGCCCGGCGCGAACTCCTTCACCTTGCCGGCGACGCGGTCGTCGAAGCGGGAGCCGACGGCGAAGAGGAAGTCGCAGTCCTCGACCGCGTAGTTGGCGTAGGCCGTGCCGTGCATGCCGAGCATGTGGAGCGCGAGCTCGCCGGTCGTGTCCATGGCGCCGATGCCCATGAGCGTGGTCACGACCGGGATGCCGAAACGCTCGGCGAAGGCGCGCAGCTCGGGCGCGGCGTTGCTGTTGTTGATCCCGCCGCCGACGTACATGAGCGGCCGCTCCGCGGCGGCGAGCAGCTTGTAGAAGGCCTCCGCGTCGTGCGGCGAGATGGTCGCCTGCCGGAGCTCCTCGAGCCGCTGCCGGTAGCCGTGGAGCGGGAGGAGGCCCGAGCCCTGGAAGACGGCCTTCGCGAGCTGGACGTCGCGCGGGATGTCGACCACGACCGGCCCCGGCCGGCCGCTGCGCGCGATGTCGAACGCCGTCCGCATCGTGATCTCGACCTTGGCCTCGTCGGTCACCAGGAAGACGTTCTTCGCGCAGGCCGCCATGATGTTGAAGACCGGCGCCTCCTGGAAGGCGTCCGTCCCCATCGCCGCGCGCGGCACCTGCCCGGTGATGAACACGACCGGCACGCTGTCGGCCTGGCAGTCGCGCACCGGCGTGACCGAGTTGGTGGCGCCGGGGCCGGAGGTGACGAGCGAGACACCGACCCGCCCGCTCGAGCGCGCGTAGCCGGAGGCCATGAAGCCGGCGCCCTGCTCGGTCGCGGGGACGATCAGGCGGAGGTTCTTCTCGGGGTGGCTCTCGTTGTAGCGGAAGACGGCGTCGTAGGTGGGCAGGATGGCACCGCCGCTGTAGCCGAAGACGGTGTCGACGCCCTCGTCGGCGAGCACCTGCACGATCATGTCCGCCCCGTTCATGGTGGCGCCCGTCAGGGGGTGCCGCTTGGCGGCGGGATCGGCGAGGCTCAGCTTCGACGACGACATGCTCTCTCGTATACCCTGGATCTGGCCCGGTTGCGACGCTCAGCGGGCGGCCCGGGCCGCCGGCTCTCCCACGACCGTGAGCGCCCCTTCGGCATAGCGCGAGCGCAGCAGTTTCTTGTCGAACTTGCCCACGCTCGTCTTCGGCACCTCGTCGATGAAGCTCCAGCGCTCGGGGACCCACCATCTGGCGACGCGCTCGGCGAGGAACGCCGCGAGCGCGGCGGCGGTCGGGCGGGCGCCGGGCCTCGGCACCACGCAGGCGAGCGGCCGCTCCTCCCAGCGCGGGTCGGGGACGCCAACCACCGCCGCCTCGAGGACATCGGGGTGGGCCATGATCGCGTTCTCGAGCTCGACCGAGGAGATCCACTCGCCGCCCGACTTGATGACGTCCTTGGCGCGGTCGGTGATCTGCACGAAGCCGTACGCGTCGACCGTGCCAACGTCGCCGGTGCGGAGCCAGCCGTCGTGGAACTTCTCGGGCGCATCCTCCCGGTAGTAGGCGGCCGTGACCCACGGGCCGCGCACCTCGATCTCGCCCGCCGTCTTCCCATCCCAGGCGAGCACGCTGCCCGCGTCGTCCACGATGCGCAGCTCGACCCCGGCGATCACGCGGCCGGTCCTGGCGCGCCAGTCCATCTCCTCCTCGGGCCGTGCGCCCGCGGGCGGCAGCGCGATGGCGGCGAGCGGGCTCGTCTCGGTCATGCCCCAGGCTTGCACGATGCGCACCCCGTGCCCCTCCTGGAAGCGCTCCATCAGGCTCCGCGGCACGGCCGAGCCGCCGCAGACGACGAAGCGGAGCGAGGAGAGATCGACGGGGTTTGCCTCGAGGTGACGGAGGATGTCGTTCCAGATGGTCGGCACCGCGCCCGACACGGTCGGCCGCTCCTCGGCGATCAGGCGGCAGAGCGGCGCCGCCTGGAGGAAGCGCCCGGGCATCACGAAGCCCGCGCCCGCCATCCACCCGGTGTAGGGCAGGCCCCAGGCGTTGGCGTGGAACATGGGGACGATGAGCAGGATCCGATCGTGCTCGGTCAACGCGAACACGGAGCCCGCGCAGCTCGCGAGCGAGTGGAGGTACGTCGAGCGGTGGCTGTAGACGACCCCCTTGGGGTTCCCGGTGGTGCCGCTCGTGTAGCACATCGCCGCGGCCGCGCGCTCGTCGAGCGCGGGCCAGTCGTAGCCGGGCCGCTCGGCGGCGAGGAGCTCCTCGTAGCGCAGCACGTCGCCCAGCGGCGTGGCGTCGCCGCCGCCGACGACCACGAAGTGCTCGACGGTGCGCAGCTCGGCCGCCACCTTCGCCAGCACGGGCGCGAGCGTGTCGTCGACCAGCACGATCCGGTCCGCGGCGTGGTTGGCGACGTAGGCGAGCTGCTCGGGGAAGAGACGGATGTTGAGCGTGTGCAGCACCGCCCCCATCGACGGCACGGCGAGGTAGGCCTCGAGATGCTCCTGCGTGTTCCATGAGAAGGTGGCAACGCGGTCGCCGGGGCGGATGCCAAGGCGTCTGAGCGCGGCGGCCAGCCGCTCGGCGCGCTCCGCGACCTCGGCGAAGCGGACGCGGCGGACTCGCTCGCCCTCGCAGGTGACCACCTCGCTGCCGGCGTGGATCGTCCGCCCGTGCGCGAAGAGCGCGGCGATGGTGAGGGGGCGGTCCTGCATGGTGCTCAGCATCGAGGTCCTCAGGGCGTACTGCTCGACACTTAGCACCCCTGCCGGTACCACTTGAAGTGTACCGGTACCGGCGTCCACGTCCCCGTGGCGTCCTGGCGACCGAACCACGAGGAGGTGGAGGATGGTGATTCGAGGGAGAGGTCTCGCGCGCACGGGCATCCTGGCCGTGGTGGGCCTGGCGCTCGCCGCTGAGCCCGCCCTGGGCGACGTGATCTGCAAGAAGAAGAGCGGCGCCATGGTCATTCGCGGGGCGTGCAAGAGGCGGGAGCTGCAGGTCAGGCTGGCGGACTTCGGGGCGCTCGGGCCGGCGGGGAACCCGGGGGACCCGGGGACGCCGGGGGCGGCAGGCACGGCGCGCGCCTATGCGCAGGTCAACTCGTTCGGCTTCGCTCTTTTCGGGATGGTGCTGGCGAAGAACATCACCGGGGTCACCCACCCGGAGACCGGCGTGTACTGCGTCACGCCCGCTGCCGGCATCGACCCCACGCTGACGCCCTGCGTGGTGTCGCCGGAGTGGGCCGATTCGGCCGGCTACGACCTGTTCGTCGAATGGGACTCGAGCGGTGGCCCGTGCCCCGCGGGCGACTACGCGGTGCGGACCTACCAGCTGCCTGGCGGCACCCCCACGGCATCGGACACGGTCGCCTTCGTCCTGATCGTCCCGTAGGACGCAAATGCCCGTGCCGGGGCGCGTGCGGCCGCAGCGCCGCGCGCGCCCTAGCCCGCCGAGGCGGGGAACTGCGTGCGCAGGAACCCGTCGAAGGCGCGGTCGGGGAGCCAGCGCCGGAGCCCCATCAGGAAGCGCGCCGCAAACGTGACCGGGTAGCGCGTGCGCGGCCGCGCGGCCGCGATCGCCCGCTCGATCACTTGCGCGACCGCCTCGGGGCCCGCGGCGAAGCGGCCCATCGGCCCCTCGTAGGCTTCCTTGATCTTCTGCGCCAGGACGGCGTTGAACGCCGCATAGGGCGACCCGCTCGCGCCGAGGCGCTTCACGCTCTCGATCGCCGTGTCGCCGAAGCGGGTCTTGATCGGACCCGGCTCGATCACGACCACGTCGATGCCGAAGGGCTTCACCTCGAAGCGGAGCGCGTCGCTGAGCGCCTCCACGGCGTACTTGGTGGCGTGGTAGTAGGCGCCGCCCGGGAGCGTGAGCCGTCCGCCCATCGAGGAGAGGTTGACGACCCGGCCCCAGCCCTGGCGGCGCATGCCGGGGAGGACCAGCTGAGTGAGCCGGACGAGGCCGAAGACGTTGGTCTCGAACTGGCGGCGCACCTCGGCCATCGGCACCTCCTCGAAGGCGCCCTCCTGGCCGTAGCCGGCATTGTTGACCAGCACGCCGACCGCGCCCTCGGCGCGCTCGATCGTCTCGACCGCGGCGCGCATCGAGGCTTCGTCGCACACGTCGAGTGCGAGCGTCCGGCAGCCCCGGCTCCCGAGCTCGCGTATCGCCTCCGGCCTGCGCGCCGTCGCGTAGACGGTCCAGCCGCGCGCCGCGAGATGCTCGGCGGTCGCCCGGCCGATCCCGGTCGAGCAGCCGGTGATGAGCACCGCCCTGGAGACGTTCGCCATGCTTCACCCCACCGCGGGCCGCGCCCGCTCGATGATGCGCACGAAGTCGACGCCCGCGGGCAGCGTGCCGAAGGCGAGGCCGTGGTCGCCCGCGAGACGCGAGGCCAGGAACGCGTCCGCCACCGCCGGGTCGCCGTGCCGCACGAGGAGCGACCCCTGGAGCGCCAGCGCCATGTGCTCGACGATGCGCCGGGCCCGCGTCTCGATCGCTGCGAAGTCGCCGAGCGCTTCGCGCACGCGGCCCACGAAGGCGTCGAGCCGGCGATCGGCGCCGCGCGCGAGGTCCACCTCGGCGAAGAACGCCTCCACCGCCTCGGGGCCACGCTCCATGGCGCGCAGGACGTCGAGGCACATCACGTTGCCGGAGCCTTCCCAGATCGAGTTGAGCGGCACCTCGCGGTAGAGGCGCGGCATCATGGACTCCTCGACGTAGCCGTTGCCGCCCAGGCACTCGAGCGCCTCGGCGACCAGCATCGGCCCGCGCTTGCAGACCCAGTACTTGACGACGGCCGTCGCCAGACGGGCGAAGCGGCGCTGCGTCTCGTCGCGCGGCCCCTCGTCGTAGGCGCGCGCCAGGCGGAGCATGGCGACCGTCGCCGCCTCGGACTCGACCGCGAGATCGGCGAGCACGTTCTGCATGAGCGGCTGGTCGGTGAGAAGCTTCCCGAAGGCGGCGCGGTGGGCGCAGTGGTGGGTCGCCTGCGCGACCGCCTGGCGCACCGCGGCCGCCGAGCCGATCACGCAGTCGAGGCGGGTGTGGTTCACCATCTCGATGATGGTCGGCACGCCGCGCCCCTCCTCGCCCACCATCCGCGCCCAGGCGCGGTCGAACTCGACCTCGCTCGAGGCGTTGGAGCGGTTGCCGAGCTTGTCCTTGAGGCGCTGGATGTGGAAGCGGTTCCGCGTCCCGTCGGGGAGGAAGCGCGGCAGGAGGAAGCACGAGAGCCCCTGCTCCGCCTGCGCCAGGACGAGGAAGGCGTCGCACATGGGCGCCGAGCAGAACCACTTGTGGCCGGTCAGCTCGTACTCGGCGCCGGGGCCGCGCGCGCGGAGCGCCACGGCGCGCGTCGTGTTGGCGCGCACGTCCGAGCCGCCCTGCTTCTCGGTCATCGCCATGCCGCAGAGGGCGCCCGTCTTCTGGGCGACCGGGACGAGGCGCGGGTCGTAGGCGGTCGAGGTGAAGCGCGGCTGCCACTCGGCGGCCAGCTCGGGCTGGGCGCGCAGCGCCGGGATCGCCGAGTAGGTCATCGAGATCGGGCAGCCGTGCCCCGCCTCCACCTGCCCGAGCACGAAGAAGAGCGCCGCGCGGGCGACGTGGGCGCCCGGGCGCGGGTCGCGCCAGGGCAGCGCGTGCAGCTCGTGGCCGACGGCGAGGCGCAGGAGCTCGTGCCAGGCGGGGTGGAACTCGACCTCGTCGACGCGGTGGCCGTAGCGGTCGTGGGTACGGAGGACGGGCGGATTGGCGTTCGCCTGCACGCCCCAGCGGAGCGCTTCGCCGCCGGCGAGCTCGCCGAGCGTCCGCACCCGCTCCTCCGCCCAGGCAGCCCGCTCGCGGCGGAGGCCCTCGGCCAGGGCGCAGTCCGTGGCAAAGAGGTTGTAGCCCTCGAGGGGTGGCGGCTGGTTCAGGACCTCGTGCGTCGGCATCGTGCCCCCGCATACGCGAGCCCGAGGCCCTTCGGCAACTTCCCCGTCAGGCGGGTGCTATTGGCAACGTGTCCGGGGCCGGCGTGCGCTGTCCTTCGTGCCCGCGGTCCACCTTGACGCGCGGCCGCCGAAGCGTGGTAGTCACGCAGCGCCCACGAGGAGGGACCCGCCGATGCCGGAGCCGCTCGCCGACCCGAACGTCCGCCTGCTCGCGCTCGTCGACCTGCTGCTGGTGCTCAAGATGATCGCGCTCGGGAGCTACACGAGCTTTCTGCGCCTGCGCCGCCAGGTGTACGCGACACCCGAGGACTACGCGATGCGGGCCGCGACGCCGCCCGCGGGGCCGGACGAGGACATCGAGCGCGTGCGGCGCGCGCACCGCAACGACCTGGAGAACATCCTCCCCTTCTTCGTCGTGAGCTTCCTCTACGTGCTGACCGGACCCTCGTACGGCGCCGCCGCGATCTACCTCTGGGGCTTCCTCGCCGCGCGGGTCCTGCACAGCATCTTCTACATCCGGGGCGCACAGCCACAGCGCACCATCACCTTCGCGGTGGGCGCCGTGCTCATGTTCGTGATGCTGCTCAGCACGCTGGTCGCGGTGGTGTGAAAGCGAGCGGAGGGGGGCGGCGGGGCGTGCTGACCCTTCTCCTCGTGCCGGTGCTCGTGGCCGCGGTGGTCACGATGGCGCTCCGGCGCCGGCGCCGCACGCGCCTTCGCCTCGCGGCCGCCGCGCGCCCCGGCGCCTCCATCGACCGCGCCATCCCGATCCGCTCCTACGCGGAGATGGACGACCACCTGGAGCACCGCTGGTGCGGCTGGTGCGGCGGCTACCTCGAGCGGACGGGTGAAGGCACACGCGCCGGCGACGGCCGCCGCTACCGCATCGCCCGCCTCCGCTGCCAGGAGTGCGAGCGCATCGAGGAAGTCTACTTCGACACCACCGACGTCCTCCACTGAGAGCGGCGGGCCTCTCCCCCGCGCGGCTGCGCGGAGACGAACGAATGTTCGCCTCGCTATCCTCGGAGCCTCGCGGCTGTCAGGGAGGGGGCGCCCCAGCGGCCTCGACCGCTTGGACGAAGGTCCTGATGCGGGCGGCGTTCACCCCGAAGTCGCCCTGCCCGTCGCGTGACTTGGAGCGCATGTCGATCCGGCTCGTGCCGTCGGCCTCCGCGCGGACCCGGATTGCGATGTCGTCCTGGAAGCCGAAGAGCCGGCTGGTCGCCGTCGCCTCGAGGAGCCCCGCGGACGGCTCGCTCCGGGTCACCGTGAGGCCCATCTGTCGCGCCACGGCCTCGGCGCGCGTGAAGGCCTCCGGAGCGCCCGCGCGCACGCGCGCCGGGTGAAGGTCGGCGCAGCACCCCCGCTGGATGTCGGCGAAGGCCTTCGGGTAGCTCATGTCCCGCCCGGCGTTGGGGGGCAGAGTGACGGCGTACGTGAACGCCGGCGGGTCCGTCGGGTCGGTCGTGAAGTCGTTGATCCTCGGCACGCCCACGCCGCGCGAGGCGAGGGCGAGGAACACCGCGCCCACGGCCACCGCGAGCGCGCCGCCGCGGCCGAGGCCCCGGCCGCGCGCGGCCTGGACCACGCTCGCCATGCCCACGACGAGCCCCACGATCCCACCCAGCGCGAAGAGCCCGAAGCCGGCGATCCCCGGCACGATCCGGAGCCACGCGAGCGCCGGCCCGATCACGAAGAGCGCGCCGGCGATCACCCCGAAGGCGTTGCGCCGGCCCGCTCGCGACGTCCCGTCGTCCATGGCGCCTCCCTTCGCTTGCTACTAGGCCAGACGGGCTCCGTGCGGCAAGCCTCTGTGCGGCAAGCCGCCGCGCCCGCAGCAGAGGGTTTGCAAGGCAGCGCCGCCGTGCGCGCCGCCGATGGCCCTCGCGGGCTCACGGCCTCGCGCCAGGGCCTCGTCTTTACATAGTTATTAGCCGTGCGAATTTGCGTCGCCGGCACGCCTCGCCTATGCTCCGCGCCGTTTCGGAGAGACAATGGCTGTTGCGACACACTCGGTTCGGCCGACGGGTTTCGCCGCGACCGAGCGGCGGGATGCGTGGTGGGTCGCCCCGCTCGTGCAGGGCCTGCTCCTCGCCACCCTCATCTGCTACGCCAACTGGGCCGCCATCCAGGGCAACAACTACTACGTTCCCCACGCCGGCGGCGGCGGCTACCTCTCGCCGTTCTACTCGCCACTCATCATCATCCCGGGCTTTCCCTACTCGCCGGCGCTCCTGATCCTCCTCCCGCCAATCCTCTTTCGCGCCACCTGTTACTACTACCGCAAGGCCTACTACCGCTCGTACTTCCTCGATCCGCCGGCGTGCGCGGTGGGCGAGCCGCGCGGGCACGGCTACCGTGGCGAGACCGCCTTCCCCTTCATCCTCCAGAACCTCCACCGCTACGCGTTCTACATCACGTTCGTCTACCTCGTCTTCCTCTGGCGCGACGTGTTCGCGGCGGCGCGCTTCGGGAGCGGCCTCGGCATCGGGGTCGGCACGCTCGTGCTGCTGATCAACACCTCCGCGCTCACGCTCTACAGCTTCTCCTGCCACTCGGCGCGCCACCTGGTGGGCGGGACCCTCGACTGCTTCTCGTGCAGCGCCCGGGCGCGCGTCCGTCACTCGGCGTGGCGGGGCGCGAGCGCGCTCAACGAGCACCACATGGCGTTCGCCTGGATCAGCTTCGTCGCGGTGTGCGCGGCCGACCTCTACGTGCGCCTGGTCGCCGCGGGCGTCATCGGCGACCTGCGGCTTCTATGACGGACCGCTACGAGAGCCACACCTACGACGTGCTGGTGGTGGGCGCCGGGGGCGCCGGGCTGCGCGCCGCGATCGAGGCGGCGGCCGAGGGCTGCTCGGTCGGCCTCGTCTGCAAGTCGCTCCTCGGGAAGGCGCACACGGTGATGGCCGAGGGCGGGGTGGCCGCCGCGCTCGCCACCACCGATCCACGCGACAGCTGGAAGGTCCACTTCCGCGACACCATGCGCGGCGGGAAGCTCCTGAACGACTGGCGCATGGCGCAGATCCACGCCCAGGAGGCCCCCGCGCGCGTCAACGAGCTCGAGGCCTGGGGCGCCCTCTTCGACCGCACGCCCGACGGCCGCATCCTGCAGCGGAACTTCGGCGGCCACCAGTATCCGCGCCTCGCCCACGTCGGGGACCGCACCGGCCTCGAGATGATCCGCACCCTCCAGGACAAGACCGTCCACTCCCCCGGCGTGGACGTGTACATGGAGTGCACCGTCGCCCGCCTGCTGAAGGACGGCGACCGGATCGCGGGCGCCCTCGCCTACCGGCGCGACACCGGGCGCTTCATCGTCTTTCGGACCAAGGCGGTGGTGCTCGCCACCGGCGGCATCGGCCGCGCCTACAAGGTCAACAGCAACTCCTGGGAGTACACCGGCGACGGCCACGCGCTCGCCTACGAGGCGGGCGCCGACCTGATGGGCATGGAGTTCGTCCAGTTCCATCCGACCGGGATGGTCTGGCCGCTCAGCGTGCGCGGCATCCTGATCACCGAGGGCGTGCGCGGCGAGGGCGGCGTGCTCAAGAACTCCAAGGGCGAGCGCTTCATGTTCCGCTACGTGCCGGAGATGTTCAGGAAGGACTTCGCTGCCAGCGAAGAGGAGGCCGACCGCTGGGTCGCAGAGGTGATCGCCGGCCGCAAGGCCGAGGCGCGCCGGCCGCCCGAGCTGCTCACGCGCGACGTGGTGGCGCGCGCGATCGCGCAGGAGGTCCGCGAGGGGCGCGGCAGCCCGCACGGCGGCGCCTTCCTCGACATCGCCTCGAAGCGCAGGCCGGAGGAGATCCGGAAGAAGCTCCCCTCCATGTGGCAGCAGTTCCACGAGCTGGCCGACGTCGACATCACCCGCGACCCGATGGAGGTCTTCCCCACCACGCACTACGTGATGGGCGGCGTGCGTGTCGACCCCGAGTCGCAGGCGGCGACGGTCCCCGGCCTCTACGCCGCCGGCGAGGTGGGAGGTGGGCTCCACGGCGCCAACCGCCTGGGCGGCAACTCGCTCTCCGACCTGCTCGTCTTCGGACGGCGCGCCGGGACGTACGCCGCGCAGTACGCCCGGGCGTTCCAGGGCGAGCCGCGCGTCGAGACGGCCGAGGTCGAGGCCGCCGCGGCCGAGCTGCTCGCCCCCTTCGAGCAGACCGGCGGGGGCGAGAACCCCTTCGCGGTGCAGGAGGCGCTCCAGGACATGATGGGAAGCTACGTCGGCATCGCGCGCAAGGAGGACGATCTGCGCACGGCGCTCGCCGAGCTGGAGAAGCTCCGCGCCCGCGCCGCCCGCGTCGCGGTCGAGGGCAACCGCCAGTACAACCCGGGCTGGAACACCGCCATCGACTTGAAGAACCTCCTCACCGTGAGCGAGGCGGTGACGCGCGCGGCGCTCGAGCGGCGCGAGAGCCGGGGCGCCCACACGCGCGTCGAGTACCCGGATTCCGACAAGCACTTCGGCACGGTGAGCGTGATCGTGCGCCGCCAGGGCGACCGGATGACGGTCGCGCAGGAGCCGATCCCGCCCCTGCCCGACGCGCTCCGCCGCGTG
Source organism: Thermodesulfobacteriota bacterium (assembly GCA_046744245.1). GTDB lineage: Bacteria > Desulfobacterota > Binatia > DP-6 > DP-6 > DP-6. The sequence continues at coordinate 2,813 of JBKPBB010000304.1, read as the reverse complement.
GTCGAGGGAGAGACCTGATGGACGCCATGCTCCGCATCTTCCGGGGCGACCGCGAGGCGGGCGGCTTCAAGGACTACCCGGTGCCGCAGCAGGAGGGCATGGTCGTCCTCGACGCCGTGCACTACGTGCAGGCCCACCTGGCGAGCGACCTCGCCTGCCGCTGGAACTGCAAGGCGGGGAGGTGCGGCTCGTGCAGCGCCGAGGTGAACGGCAAGCCGCGCCTCATGTGCATGACGCGCATGGACCAGTTCCCCCCCGGCCGGCCGATCACGATCGCGCCCATGAAGGCTTTCCCGGTGATCAAGGACCTGGTGACCGACGTCTCGTGGAACTACGAGGTCAACAAGCGCATCCCGCCCTTCCAGCCGAAGCCGCCGGAAGCCGACGGCACCTGGCGCATGCAGCAGGCGGACATCGACCGGGTGCAGGAGTTCCGCAAGTGCATCGAGTGCTTCCTCTGCCAGGACGTGTGCCACGTGCTGCGCGACCACGAGCGCACGGACGCCTTCGCCGGCCCGCGCTTCCTGGTACGCATCGCGAGCCTCGAGATGCACCCGCTCGACACCGCCTCGCGCAGCCGCTACCTGAAGGAGCAGGCCGGCATCGGCTACTGCAACATCACCAAGTGCTGCACCGAGGTCTGCCCCGAGTCGATCCACATCACGGACAACGCCATCATCCCGCTGAAGGAGCGCGTGGTGGACGACTTCTACGACCCGGTCCGGCGCGTGTGGCGCTGGATCACGGGGCGCGACGCGCCGGCGTGAGGGCGGCCCGCCGGCATCCTCCCGACGGCCGGCGAACGGATCTGTCCGGCACCTAGCCCCGGACCTCCGCTCGGCCATGGCAGGCGCCACGGCGGCCCGCACCCGGACGACATGCGCCCGCGCCCGGCGCGGGGTCCTCACCGGCCGCCGCGTTGGCATGGCTCCAGCAGATACGGGCGTGGCGGTGTTCGAGGAGCAGCTGTGGCAGGCGGTGACCCGGGTCCCCAGCCTTCCCGACCTCGCCGCCCGCCTCGCCCGAGCGGTCACGGTCGCGATCGACCGCTCGAAGACCGCCGATGCCGGCGGGCACGGGCTGCCGCTCGTGTCGCGGCTGCGCATCGCGACCTTCTTCGCGCTCGCGTTCGGCGTCGTCTTTCTCCCCGTCGAGGGCAGCGAGGCGGCGGGTGAGGCCGCCTCCTCGCTCCTGGTCCTCTATGCGTGGCACGCGGTCCTCACCAGCTTCGTCCTGATCGCCAGCTTCACGGCGCGCGGCGAGCGGAACGCCGATCGCCTCGCTGTCCTGCTGGTCGTCGGCCACGCCGTCAACCTGCACGTCTACGTCTTCGTCTGGCCGGCCTATCCCGGGCTCGCGGCCGGCATGCTCGCCTGCATGCTGATGGGGGACAGCGTCCTCTTCGGCTGGAGCACGAAGCGCGTGCTGGCGCTCGCGATCGGGTTCTCGGCCGCTTTCCTCCTCCTCGGGGTGGAGGTGGCGCCGTACGACGTCCAGCGCCCGGACTTCGCGGTCGCGTCGATCGTGCTCCTGGTCGGCGCCGCGACCGCCGTCGGCTGCTCGCACCTCCTGGCGATCCTCCGCAGCAGCCTCGCCGAGCGGCAGCGCGAGCTGAGCGAGCTCTCGACCCGCCTCATGTCGGTGCAGGAGGAGGAGCGCCACCGCCTGGCACGCGAGCTGCACGACGAGTTCGGGCAGACGCTGACCGCCGTGAACGCCAACCTCTGGCTGATCGAGCGCCAGGCCCCGGCGGACGCCGAGGCGCTCCGCCACCGCACTGCGGAGACGCGGCGGCTCGTCGCGCGCACGCTCGGCGCCATGCGCGAGCTCTCGCAGCTCCTCCGCCCCTCGGTGCTGGACACCCTCGGCCTCATGCCGTCGCTCGACGCGCTGGTCAGCGCGTTTCGCGAGCACCACCAGATCGCGACCAGCCTGGCGGGCGACGGCCTCCCGGAGCGCCTGCCCGCCGAGCTCGAAACCGCCCTCTACCGCATCGCGCAGGAGGCGCTCACCAACGTCGCGCGTCACGCGCGCGCCGGGCGCGTGCGCGTCGCCCTCACGGCGATGGGGGGCGAGCTCCGCCTGGAGATCGAGGACGACGGCGTCGGCCTCGCGGCCCGCAACGGCACGACGCCGCCGATCGGCACGGGCCTGGTCGGCATCCGCGAGCGCGTGCGCGCGCTCGGCGGGCAGCTGATACTTCACGGCGAGCGGGGCGTGCGCCTCGAGGTGCGCGTGCCGCTGCCGGGCGGGCGCTGAAGAGCCGAACGGGCCTGCGGCACGCGCGCAGTTCTGGACTTCCAGGCGGCGCTTGGCGTAGCGTCGGGGGATGAGCGACGAACTGGCCCTCCTCGATGCCACGGCGCAGGCCGAGCTGGTGCGCCAGCGCCACGTGAGCCCGCGCGAGCTGGTGGATGCCGCGATCGCGCGCATCGAGCGCGTGAACCCGCAGCTGAACGCCGTGATCATCCAGCGCTTCGAGAAGGCGCGCGCCGAGGCGGCCGCGCCGGACCTGCCCGACGGGCCCTTCCGCGGCGTGCCCTTCCTGCTGAAGGACCTGATCTGCCACTCGGCGGGCGATCCGTATCACGCGGGTATGCGGCTGCTGCGCGAGCTCGAGTGGGTGGAGCGCTACGACACGTACCTCGCGGCGCGCTACCGCGCGGCCGGCATCGTCTTCCTCGGGCGGACGAACGTGCCCGAGCTGGGTCCCGCGCCCACCACCGAGCCCGTCGCCTACGGCCCGACCCGCAACCCGTGGGACACGAGCCGCTCCCCGGGCGGCTCGAGCGGCGGCTCGGCGGCCGCGGTCG
>JBKPBB010000407.1:0-3731 GCA_046744245.1 Thermodesulfobacteriota bacterium | reverse complement strand
CCGACCAGGCGCGAAGCCCGTGAAGACGGCGCTGCTCGCCTGCGGCGCGTGCCGATGCCCAACGCGTGGGCAGACCACTGCCCAAAGCGCGGGACGTGCTCCGGCGATCAGCGACGGGCGGCGTCACGCCCGAGGGACGCGGCGATGGCTGGTACCCGAAGCTCAGCTACGAGCGGTAGGCAACGCCCGGCCGGCAAGAACGCGCCCGCGTCGCATCATGAAGCCGCCGCTCGGCGCGAATCCATCGTCGTGTCGATGGGACGCCCGTCACGCACCGTCGCCATGCCGGTGCCATTCCGCGAGCCACTTGGCGTGCTGGTTGAACATCGAGTCGATAATGTGGACGAAGGCGTCGTAGCAGTTGAAGAGCCCGTGGCGACCGGTGAGTACGTAGCCCTGGAGCGAGGGAAGGACAACATCGCGGCCCTTCGACAGCGGCCCGGGATCGCGTTGACCGCGAGAGCCGCGTTCCCCTAATCTCCCTCCCGAGGAGGACCCCCCATGGCCCAGGGCGCATCCATCAGCGAAGCTCCCGTCCGGCGGACGATCCCGGTGACCAACCCCGCCACCGGCGCCCGCCTGGCCGAATACCCGGTCGCGGACCGCGAGGCGGTGGCCGCGGCCGTGGCGCGAGCGCGCGCAGCCCAGCCGCGCTGGGCTGCGCTCGGCTTCGCCGAACGGGGGAGGATCCTCCGAAAGGTCCGCGACCGCTTCGTCGACGAGAAGGACCGCATCTGTGACGTCGTCTCGGGCGAGACCGGAAAGCCCCGGCACGACGTCATCACCAACGAGCTCCTCTTCCTGTGCGACGCGATCGGCTTCTGGTCGAAGCGCGCCGGGAAGTACCTGGCCGACGAGCCCGCCCGGCCCCACCTGCTCAAGAACAAGCGCGTCTACGTGAGCTACACGCCCCACGGCGTGGTCGGGATCATCGGCCCGTGGAACTTCCCCTTCAATCTCACCATCGGCGAGGCGATCCCGGCGCTCATGGCGGGCAACGCGGTCGTCATCAAACCCTCGGAGGTGACGCCGGGGAGCGCCGCGCTCGGGGCCGAGCTGGCCCAGGCGGCGGGGCTGCCGCCGGGTGTGCTCCAGGTGGTGACCGGCTACGGCGAGACCGGCCAGCACCTGATCGAGCTGGCCGACATGATCTGCTTCACGGGGAGCGTCGCCACCGGCCGAAAGGTCGCCGAGCGCTGCGGGCAGCTGCTCAAGCCCGTCACCCTCGAGCTCGGCGGCAAGGACCCGATGATCGTGCTCGGCGACGCCGACCTGGAGCGGGCCTCGAGCGCGTGCGTGTACGGCGGCCTGGTGAACGCGGGCCAGGTCTGCATCTCGGTCGAGCGCGTCTACGTCGAGGCGCCGGTGTACGACGCCTTCGTCGGGAAGGTGGTGGACAAGGTGCGCCGGGTCCGCCAGGGCCCGCCCGACGCGGGCGTGGTCGAGGTCGGCTCCATGACCTTCCCGCCCCAGATCGAGAAGGTCGAGCGCCACGTGCGGGACGCCGTCGCGCGGGGCGCGAAGGTGCTGGCCGGCGGCAAGCGCCGCACCGATCTGCCGGGCCTCTACTTCGAGCCCACCGTGCTGGTCGACGTCGACCACGACATGGACGTGATGCGCGACGAGACCTTCGGTCCGGTCATCCCGATCATGCGCGTGCGCGACGAGGAGGAGGCCATCCGCCTCGCCAACGACTCGCGCTACGGCCTCGATGCCAGCGTGTGGACCAGGGACCTCGCACGCGGCGCGCGCGTCGCCCGCCGCGTCCAGTCGGGCGCGGTGTGCGTGAACGACGTGCTCGTCAACTACGCGGTCACCGAGGTGCCGATGGGCGGCTGGAAGGAGAGCGGCATCGGCTACCGCCACGGCCCGGGCGGCATCCGCAAGTTCTGCGCGCAGCAGAGCGTCGTCATCGACCGCTTCGGCCTGAAGTCCGAGATCAACTGGTGGCCGATGACGGCCGGGAAGGTGAAGCTCTTCCGGCGCGCGCTCAACTTCTTCGGCTCGGGCTGGCGACGGAAGCTGCTCGGGGCGTAGGAGGAGGACGGCGCGGCCGCAGGCGCTGCGCTGGAGCGCCTGCGCTCCGGCCCTCCACATGCCGCGGCCCGCCGCGACGCATGCGCCGGTCCCACGGTGCAGCAATGAACGGCTGGCGGATCCGGCGTCATTTTCTCGTCCCTCGCGCGCCGTCGTCCACATCCGGCGACGCACAGCAGGCGCGCGGCGACCGTCACCTCGAAGGACGAGACCACCCGGAAAATCAGGTGACGTCCTCGCTCTCCGCGGGGAGAGGCCGCAGGCGAGAAGCCGGTATCTGCGCACCGCGCCGGCGAGAGATCTCGACGCCACGGAGGTCTTGCCGTCGCGCCGCGCTGGCGCATGCGGTCCCAATCAGGTGCCACGTCGGCACGGTGCCTGCTCCCTCTGCGCCGGAGGAGGCAGTCGAGCGTACCGGCTGGTTCTCACGCGTCAGCCCGGCGCGCGAGGGCTGGAAGGCCCGGCAACGGGCACGGGAGGACCGTATGGCAACTGTATCGGTGGCAGAACCGATCTCAATCGATCTGGGCCATCAGATGTTCCAGCCTGAGCCGGCGCTCGACGGCCTCCGCGTTCTGCTCGTCGATGACGACGCCGACACGCGAGATGCGGTCGCCGCGGTGCTCGCGGAGTGTGGAGCCGAGGTCATGGCGTTCGATTGCCCATACGACGCGCTCGCGGCGCTCAGGGGCGGTGCGCCCGACGTGGTGGTGAGCGACATCGCGATGCCGGGCATGGACGGGCACGCGCTCATGCGCAAGATCCGGGCGCTCGGCGTCCGGCACGGAAACGTCCCGGCGATCGCGCTGACGGCGTTCGCCTCGCCGGCGGACCGCACCCAGGCGCTCCTGGCCGGCTACCAGGTCTTCCTGCCGAAGCCGTTCGATCCCACGCAGCTGGTCACGCTGGTGGCGCGGCTCGCGGGTGTGTTGCCGAGCAACTGAGCGGATCGCACCGTCGGCGCCGAGCCTGCTCCCGCCGCACGAGCCGAGTCCCCGCGGGCCTACTCCCGCTAGCGCGCGCAGGGCGACGGCATGCAGCTTCCCGGCCCGAGGTCTGCGGCGACCTCGTGCGTCGCACACGCGGCGCCGCGCATGACGCGGCACCGTCCGGTGACGTCTTCCGCGCCCGCGTAGAGGCAGCAGCGGGTCGCCGCCGCACGGCCGCACGAGGACTGCCGTGCCCGCTCGAGGGCGCTGCGCTGCTCGCGCCGGCCGAGGACCCCCAGGGCGACGCGCAGCCTCGCCTCCCCGCGCACGCAGCGGAGGTAGGCGGACCGCGCGGGCCAGCCGCCGCGCGGCCCGTTGCACGCGCAGACGCTGCACCCGCGCGCGTCCACCAGGTCACCTGGCGGCGTGCCGGCGCACGCATCCCTGGCGTCGGGAACGCCGTCCCCGTCGCTGTCACCGCCCGGGACCGCGGGGAGCGTCGTGCTCGTGCTGGGCGCGACCGTGGTGGTCGAGGTGGTGGTGGTGCTCGGCGTGGTCGTGACCGTCGAGCTGCTGGCGGACGCGACGGTCGTCGACGTGCTCGACGAGGTGCTGGCGGTCGTCGCCGTCGAGCTCGTGCCGGTCGTGCTGGTGGAGGACGTGCTGCTCGTCGTGGGCGACGTGGGTGAGGTCGTGGTCGTGGGATGGGCCGTCGTCGTGGTAGAGGTCGTCGCCGTGGTCGAGGTCGCGAGCGTGGTCGACGGC
>JBKPBB010000375.1:0-7342 GCA_046744245.1 Thermodesulfobacteriota bacterium | reverse complement strand
CCGTTGGAGAGACTCGAGAAGTCGTTGCTCAGGCTGCTGTTGCCTGTGAACTCGATGGTGTCGGCGACGAGGATGGTGTAGGCGGCGCCGCCGGTGGGGGTGCTGCTTCCGGAGAAAACAAGGGGAGTGGTCGGGAAGTAGAGCGTCCCTTCGAGAATGAGGTTACCGCCGCCGGCCACGGCGTTCTTCTGCGTCGAGCCGACCGCGCGATCCTGAAAGAAGAGCATCGACTCCATGGGTCCGCTCGTGGGGGCGTAGAGCGCTCCCACGGCGCCACCGCTGATCGTGATCGGCTTGTATGGACGACCGGAGCTTGCAGTGTTGTAGAAGGTGACGCCGGTGCCGTTTATCGTGCCTCCGGCCACGTTGAGACCGCCTCCGTTGAGGATGTAGACGCCGGGCGAGAACGTCACCCGGGTGTTGACGCCACCGATATGTGCGCCGTTGCAGTACACACCGGGCGTGAGAACCTGCGTGCCGCCGGTGATCCTGAGATCGTTGTAATCGCACGTCGTCGATGAGAACGTGGGAGCAGCTCGCCCGGCGAGCGGGTCCGCCTCCGGCGGAGCATCCTCCGCCGGCCTCGGGGAGAAGCAGCAACCCACCACGCCACCGGTCACGGCGATCGATGTGGCGCTTATGGTGGAGTTGCCACCTTGGCCGCCGCCATTCAGCGCGTTGGCGGAATTCGAATCGTCGACGATCCCGCACGCGGCGGCTACGGTAGCGCCGCCGTTCACGTTCAACGCGCGCTTGGCCGTTCGGTTGAGCGCATAGATGCAGTTGCGCGAATCCTGGCGGCCCGCGACCGCTCGCGCGCTCACCGTCGCGCCTCGATAACCGAGGATAGGCATGAATATCGTGGGGCGGGGCTGGGTTATGATGGCCTCGACGAACTCGCTCTTGCCCACATAGAAGCCGCTGCTGGGCGGGTGATGGACCGTGACGTGCGTACCATCGACGCCATCGGTGAACCCGTTCGAAGCGGCACCTTCGTGCGCCGCCGGCGAGACCTGCGTATCGTTCATCAGGTCTGTCCCCAATTGCTCCGCTCCCGCCATGGCCGCACTATCGGCGCCGGTCTGTACGCGGCGTCGGCATTCGAAAAAGAAGCCCATGTCGGTGGCCACGGCGACCAGGGTGCAGATGGCAACCAGGGAGATGACGGTCATCGCCAGGATCGGGCCTCGCTCACCGTCCCGCTTCTCGCGTCCACGACCTGTCATGCCGCGACCCCTCCGCGGCCACGTCTCGCTCGATGCGCCGTTCCGTCACCTCCCATGCGGGAGGTCGCAGAGGTGTGGGGGCGCTGCCCTGACTCGCGCAGGGAAACGCGGCAGCGCGGGTCGAGCGGGGTGCAACGCATATCAAGTTAGGTTAGTAGACCTGTTCACAGAGGTGGGCCGAGCCTAGGCGGACTCTCGCGCAGGCGCCCGTGCGCCGTCAAGCGCGTGTGCTGTGCGGTTTGCTACCCGCTAGCCGACGCCGGCGACGTCGCGCTCGACGCGGCGGAGGAAATACGTGCGCGAGCCCTGGTTGACGAGGCCCTCGACCCGGACGGCGATCCCGGGTGGGACGTCGCGCAGCTGAGCGACCAGATCCTTCGCTCCGACGACGAGGAAGTTCGGCGTGAAGGGCGCGACCACGGCAAGCACGTCCTTCCCGTCGAGCGGCTGATCGCCGCCCACGGTGCGCACCTTGGTGACGCCGAGCCATCGCCGCTCGTCGGTCGAGCCGCCCGCGAAGGCAAGCGAGGTGACCGTGAAGCCGGTGCGCTGGGCCGCGGCCCTGGTCGGCTGGATCACGCCCTCGAGTTTCAGGAGGAGGGGCGGCCCGCCGGGAAAGGGCCCGGAGACTCCCGGCACGCGCTGGGCGGCCGCGACGGCAGCCAGCGCGAGGAGCGCGAGCGCGACCATGCAAAGGCGCGGCACCGAACCAGCATACCTCCGCGCCCACGCCGCTCAACCGGGCGCGCCGTGCGCGGGTGGCGAGGTGCACGGCGACGTGGTATCCGAGTCGCCCGCGTTGGGAGAGGTGACCGAGTGGTCGAAGGTGCACGCCTGCTAAGCGTGTGTAGGGGTAGTACCCCTACCGAGGGTTCGAATCCCTCCCTCTCCGCTCAATAAGTCCTCGTCACGAGCACCGTACCCCGCAGGGGGCAGGTCGAGGATCGAGGATCCGCAGCTGGAAGGCGCGGCGCACCAGCCCCACGTCGCACTGGCCATCCAGGGAGCGTCGCCCAACATGGCGGGCGCCGTCGAGGTTGATTTTAGCAGTTCTCGGGCTGTGTTGAGGGAGCCTGCCCACCTTTCGGCGGAGCCCCACGTCGAACCGCGCAGCAAGGCGTCGCCAAAGGTGACCGGGCCGTCTCAGGTGGCGGGACGTGGCCAGCCGTGCGGGACTGCGGTTGCCGCCCGCCGGCGACCGGCATTCTCGCACGGTCCTGACTCCGTCCTGAATGCTCGCCCGGCGCCTCTCTCGCGTTTCTCGCGCCTTCCCAGGGGCCAAACAGGGCGTGCGCCGTGCTGGTACGCTCCTAGGTTCTGCTAACCTAGCTTGATATGCGTTGCACCCCGCTCGGGTCGAGGGCCTCGTCGCGCGCGTATTTCCTCCGCCGCGTCGAGCGCGACGTCGCCGGCTGGCTAGCGGGTAGCAGACCGCACAGCACACGCGCTTGACGGCGCAGGCGCAACTGCGAGAAAGTCCGCCCACGGCTCGACCCACCCCCGTGCAGGGTGGTCCGGGTCGCGGGAGGGGCTCCGATGCGACCGCTCACCGAGCGCGGGATCTTCGCGCTTGTCTGCCTGAACCTCGCGCTGCAGGTGTTCGACGGCGTCGCGACCTACATCGGCGTCCACGCCGGGATGCCGGAAGGAAACCCGCTGCTCGGGTGGGCGCTCGCGCAGGTCGGACCCGGCTTCGCGCTTCTCCTCTTCAAGCTGCAGGCGTGCGCGTGCCTGATCCTCCTCTGGCACGTGCGACGGAACCGGCTGGCGGCGCCGGCCCTCGTCTTCAGCGCGGCGGTCTACGCGGTGTGCTCGCTCGCACCGTGGGCCGCGGCGCTCGCGACGCTTCAGCGCGAGTACTGGTACTGGATGTCGTAGATGCCCCCGCCCTCGACCGCGGTCGCGGCCGTGGACGGCTGATCGGCGTAGTCGGAGCCGAAGAATTCGATCGGCTCCGTGCCGTCCAGCTTGGCGGGCGTCAGGAGATAGGTTCCGCTCGCCGCGGGCACCCAGATCGCGTAGGCCGCACGCTCGTCGCCGCCGGTGAGGGCGCCGGTCACGCCACCCAGCACGAGCCCGCCGAGCGCCACGATCCCCTTCACGGGGAGATAGACGAGGTTGCCCGCCGCAGCGCCGACCGCGAGCCCGAACTCGGCCGCGGCGGAGTGCGCGCGGAGCGGCGCGGGCCGGCCCAGCACTGTGCCCAGGAGCACGAGGGCCACGAGGACTTTGCGCATCGCCGTTCTCTCCCTCTCCGCCGCGCCGGCGCGGCGGCCTTCACCCCTGTGCCATGCCGGGACCGGGGTCGCAAGCGGCGAGGGCCGTCTCGTAGGCGGCCAGGTCGGCGTCGCTGAAGAGGACGAAGCGTACCAGCGAGAGCGTTCCCGGGTGTGCCGCGAGGAAGCGCGCGACCGTGCCGAGGGCGATGGGGGCGGCCTCGGCGATCGGGAAGCGATAGGCGCCGGTCGAGATGGAGGGAAACGCGACCGACCGGAGGCCGCGCTCGACCGCGACCTCGAGGCTCCGGCGGTAGGCGCTCGCGAGCAGCTCCGGCTCCCCGTGCCTGCCGTCGCGGTAGACCGGGCCGACGGCGAGGATGACGAAGCGGGCCGGCAGCCGCCCGCCGCGCGTCGACTTGGCGTCGCCGGTGCCGCAGCCGCCGAGCTGGCGGCACTCGGCCAGGATCGTGGGCCCGCCGGCGCGGTGGATCGCGCCGTCGACCCCGCCCCCGCCCAGCAGCGTGGTGTTGGCCGCATTGACGATCGCGTCGGTCGCCTGCGCGGTGATGTCGCCGCGCACCAGCTCGACGGCCGCCCCGGCGAAGTCCCGGCGCCGCACGCTCGCGCGTTAGCACCGCCGCTCGCGCGAGGCAATCGTCGAGTTGCGCCCTCGCCCGCCGCACGCTACAAGCGGCCGACGCGTCGAGCCGCGGAGGTGATGGGATGGAGAAGGCGGTGGAAGCGGAGCTCCGGGCCGTGGTCTTCGTCTGCGACCGCCAGGGAGCCGCACTCGGGCGGCGCGAGCGCTGCCTCAAGCTGGCCGGCATCGCCTACGACATCGAGGCCGAGCGGCGCCCGTCGGGCACCTACTACAAGCTCGGCGTGCGCGAGCACGACGCGGTGGCCGCGCACCTGGCGCTCCAGATGGGCGGCTGCGGTCGCTCCTCGCGCCTGCGGCAGAGCCAGTCCGGCGTGGCGGCGAGCCTGCGCGAGATCACGCGCACGCTGTGGGACGAGGCAGTGCTCCTCGTGGAGCGCCTGATCGACCTGGTGTGGAAGACCGCCCCGCGTCTCCTGACCGGCCCGGCTGGGGCAGCGTCGCGCGCCACCCGCTGAGCGGGCAGCCGCCTCCTGCCTTGACGCGGCGAGTCCACGTGCGCACCTTGGCGTGCGATGGTCGACGTGAACCGCATGACCCACAAGGTCCAGGAGGCCCTCCAGAGCGCGGGCGGCATCGCCACGCGCCGGAGCCACCAGGGCATCGACGTCGAGCACCTGCTGCTGGCCCTCCTCGAGCAGCCCGACGGCCTTGCGCCCAACCTGCTCGAGGCGGCCGGCGTCGCGCCGCGCGCGGTCGCGGAAGCGATCGAGCGCGAGCTCGCGCGCCGCCCGCAGGTCTCGAGCCCCGCGGGCGGGCCGTCGCAGACCTTCATCACCCAGCGCCTCTCGCAGCTGCTCACCAAGGCCGAGGACGAGATGCGCGCGCTCAAGGACGAGTACCTGAGCGTGGAGCACCTCCTCCTCGCCATGGCGGCCGAGGGCGGCGTCTTCCGCGGCCTCGGCCTCACGCGCGAGCGGCTCGTGGCGGCCCTCCAACAGGTGCGCGGCAACCAGCGCGTCACCTCGCCCGATCCCGAGACCACCTACCAGGCGCTCGAGAAGTACGGCCGCGACCTCACCAAGCTCGCCACGCAGGGGAAGCTCGACCCGGTCATCGGGCGCGACGACGAGATCCGGCGCGTCATCCAGGTCCTCTCCCGCCGCACCAAGAACAACCCGGTGCTGATCGGCGAGCCCGGTGTCGGCAAGACGGCGATCGTCGAGGGCCTCGCGCAGCGCATCGTCAAGGGCGACGTGCCCGAGGGACTCAAGCAGAAGCGGATCATCGCGCTCGACATGGGCGCGCTGGTCGCCGGCGCCAAGTTCCGCGGCGAGTTCGAGGAGCGCCTGAAGGCCGTCTTGAAGGAGGTCCAGAGCTCGGGCGGCGACGTCATCCTCTTCATCGACGAGCTGCACACGGTGGTCGGCGCGGGCGCGGCCGAGGGGGCGATGGACGCCTCCAACCTGCTGAAGCCCATGCTCGCGCGCGGCGAGCTGCACTGCATCGGCGCGACCACGCTGGACGAGTACCGCAAGCACATCGAGAAGGACGCGGCCCTCGAGCGCCGCTTCCAGCCCGTGCTGGTCGATCAGCCCTCGGTCGAGGACACCATCTCGATCCTGCGCGGGCTCAGGGAGCGCTACGAGGTGCACCACGGCGTCGAGATCAAGGACGCCGCGCTGGTTGCGGCCGCGACCCTCTCGCACCGCTACATCGCCGACCGCTTCCTCCCCGACAAGGCGATCGACCTGGTGGACGAAGCCGCCGCTCGCCTGCGCACCGAGATCGACTCCAAGCCCGAGGAGCTGGACGAGGTCGACCGCAAGGTCATGCAGCTCGAGATCGAGCGCGAGGCGCTCAAGAAGGAGAGCGACCCCGGCTCGCGCGAGCGCCTCGGGCGGCTCGAGAAGGAGCTGGCCGATCTCCGCGAGCAGGCGAACGCGCTCCGCGCGCAGTGGGAGCGCGAGAAGGGCGCCATCGGCGGGCTCCGCAAGCTGCGCGAGGAGATCGACCAGACGAAGCAGGAGATCGAGAAGGCCGAGCGCCAGTACGATCTCAACAAGGTGGCCGAGCTCAAGTACGGGAAGCTCGCCCAGCTCGAGCGCCAGCTCGCGCAGGAGGAGGGACGGCTCAGCGCGAGCGAGGACGGCGGCCGGCGGCTGCTCAAGGAGCGCGTCGACGAGGAGGACATCGCCGAGGTCGTGTCGCGCTGGACCGGGATCCCCGTCTCCAGGCTGGTCGAGGGCGAGCGCGAGAAGCTCGTCCACCTGGCCGAGCATCTCCACAAGCGCGTGGTCGGGCAGGACGACGCGGTGACCGCGGTCGCCAACGCCGTGCTCCGCGCCCGCGCCGGCATCAAGGACCCGAACCGGCCGATCGGCTCGTTCATCTTCCTCGGGCCGACGGGCGTGGGGAAGACCGAGCTCGCGCGCGCGCTCGCCGAGTTCCTCTTCGACTCGGAGCAGGCGCTCGTCCGCCTCGACATGTCCGAGTACATGGAGAAGCACACCGTGGCGCGGCTGATCGGCGCGCCGCCCGGCTACGTGGGCTACGAGGAGGGCGGGCAGCTGACCGAGGCCGTCCGCCGCCGGCCGTTCTGCGTCATCCTCTTCGACGAGATCGAGAAGGCGCACCACGACGTCTTCAACGTGCTCCTCCAGATCCTCGACGACGGCCGCCTGACCGACGGCCACGGGCGCACGGTCGACTTCAAGAACACGGTCGTCATCATGACCTCGAACGTCGGGAGCCAGCTGCTCACCGGCTATCGCGGCGGCGACGACCCCGGTGCCTACGACGCCATGAAGCAGGAGGTGCTGGAGGCGCTCCGCCAGCACTTCCGCCCCGAGTTCCTGAACCGCGTCGACGACGTGGTGGTCTTCCATCCCCTCGGGCGCTCGCACCTGCGGCAGATCGTCGACATCCAGCTCGCGCGGCTCCAGGCCCGGCTCGCGGACCGCCACCTCGAGCTCGTGTTCACCGACCGGGCCAAGGACTTCCTCGCCGAGCGCGGGTTCGACGCGGTCTACGGCGCCCGGCCGCTCAAGCGCGTCATCCAGAGCACGGTGGAGACGGCCCTGGCGCAGAAGCTCATCGCGGGGGAGATCCGCGACGGCGAGCGGCTGGTGGTGGACGTCGGGGCGGGCGGGCTCACCTTCGCGCCCGCCGCCGCGCGCGGCAACGGGCGCGCGGCCGCACCGGCGCACTGATCGAGTCACGCCGACCCTTTTCTCCCGCGTGTCGGCATCGCGGTCGGCCCCGTGACGACGCTGCCCGCAGAACCTTGATAGGGATTG
>JBKPBB010000282.1:0-5554 GCA_046744245.1 Thermodesulfobacteriota bacterium | reverse complement strand
CATCTAGCCCGCATTTCTCACCAGCCGCCTACTGCGAGCGCCAAGACGCTCTCGCGACGGCGCCCGGTGAGAATTGCGGGCTAGGAGAGCAGCGGCAGGGGTGGCTCGGGCCCGTGCCGGTAGGGTAGGAACCTCACGGGCATGACGCGGGACCGGGGGGCCTTCCGCGGGTGTGACCTACGCTCAGCGGTAGAGGCGCACGGACAGCGCCTCCCCGCGGAACGCCTCGATCTCTCCACGCCACGAGCGCTCGAGGGCCGTCAAGTCGGCGCTGCGCTCCACTGCGGCGCGCACGGCGGGGTCGCCGAGCAGCACATCGATCGGCAGCCGGTCGGTGACGTACTCGTAAGGCGGCTCTTTCCAGGCGAAGTGGTCCCGGTGCTCGGCGATGATGTCCTGCAGGAGCGCAAGGGTGGTCAGGTAGGGACGGAAGGCGGCCCGGTCGGTCACGTGAATCTGGAAGCCGTGGCAGAGCCGGTCGGCCCACTTGTGGAACGTCGGCTCGAAGGCGTGGTCGCGCAGAACGAGCCCTCGCAGCCGGCGGCGCTCGAAGCGTCGGCGGATCTTCCCGAGGTCGATCCACGGCGCGCCGAAGATCTCGAACGGACGCGTCGTCCCGCGCCCCTCCGACACGTTCGTCCCTTCCAGCAGCACCTGGCCCGGATAGACGACCGCCGTGTCGAAGGTCGGCATGTTCGGCGAGGGAAGGACCCAGGGGAGGCCGGTGTCGGGGAAGAGCATGCTCCGCCGCCATCCCTCCATCGGCACCACGGTCAGGGCGCAGCGGCCGGGGCAGCGGATACCGATGCCGTCCGTGTGCCGGGTGGGGCGGCCGCCGCCGTCGGCCATCCGCAGGTTCACGAGCGCGGCCAGCTCACCGAGCGTCAGCCCGTGGCGCATGGGCACCGGATAGAGGCCCACGAAGGAGGTGTATCCCGGCCGGATCAGGTTCCCCTCGAGCATCTCGCCGCCGAGAGGATTCGGCCGATCGAGGACGACGACCTCCTTGCCGGCGGCGGCGCAGGCCTCGAGGGCGAGCGCCGTCGTCCACTCGAAGGTGTAGACGCGCGTCCCGACGTCCTGGAGATCGACGAGCATCAGGTCGATGCCCTCCAGCATCTCCGGCGTGGGCGAGCGGGTCTCCGAGTAGAGACTGTAGACCGGGATGCCGAGCTCGGCATCGACGCCGTGTCCCGACTCGATCATGTTGTCCTGCTTCTCGCCGGCGAAGCCGTGCTGCGGGCCGAAGAGGGCGCACAGGCCATCGCCGCAGAGACGGCGCACGACGTCGCGTGCCGAGACCAGCTCGGCCGTGACGGACGCGGGGTGCAGGAGGAGACCGACGCGCCGGCCGCGCAGCCACCTCGGCCGCTCGCGCGCCAGCACCTCGAGGCCGGTGAGAACCCGCGCGGCCCTTCGGCCGCGGGCCTTCCTCCCTGTGGTCGCCACGGCTCAGGCTGCCGTCTCGAGCGCGACCTTCCCGCAAACGCAGCTGCCCCGCATCGGCATGTCGTCCTCCGATCTCCGCTACGATTGCCCGCCCTCGGGCGCCTCATGATGCCTTCACCCGGGGCTCGTGGCCACGGGCCCATCCCTTCCGCCGCTGCGCCGTGCTCACCAACTAAGAAACCGCGCATGCAGCGGACCTGAAAACCTGGCGGCGTCTTGGGCTGCCACGAGCCTCGTCACAGCAGCTGCTGGATCGCTTGCTCCGAAACGGCAAGCCTGCGAGGAAGCGGGCGGTTCGCGTGAAGCGCCGTCGGACACGCTGATTCGCGTGCCCTCGGACCGCATGCCGACCGCTTAGCACCGCCCGCGAGGGCGGGTCGAGCGGGCTCGTCCGAGCCGTGCGGCGCGGCGGTTCCGACCCGCCACGACAATCTGCTAGAGCGGCACGTCGCGCATGCTCCTGATCGTCTACGCCACTACAATCTCCTTGACCGCGTCGCTCCTCTTCGTGGTCCAGCCGATGTTCGCCAAGATGGTCCTGCCGCTCCTCGGCGGATCGCCCGCCGTGTGGAACACGTGCCTCGTCTTCTACCAGGCCGCCCTGCTCGTGGGATATCTCTATGCACACGCGACCACGTCCTGGCTCGGCGTGCGCCGCCAGGCCGTGCTCCACGTGGGCCTCGTGCTCCTCCCGCTCCTCTTGCTGCCGATTGGCATTCCCTCGGGCTGGACGCCGCCCGTCGCGGCGAGCCCGGTCCCGTGGCTGCTCGGGCTGCTCGCGGTCGCCGTCGGGCTCCCCTTCTTCATGGTCTCGACGACGAGCCCGCTCCTCCAGAAGTGGTTCGCAGGCACGGGGCACCCGGCGGCCGGCGATCCCTACTTCCTCTACGCGGCCAGCAACCTGGGGAGCATGCTCGGGCTGCTCGGCTATCCGGTCCTGCTCGAGCCCCGGCTCCGACTCGCGGAGCAGAGCCGGCTCTGGTCCGGGGGCTACCTGCTGCTGCTCGTATTCACTCTCGCGTGTGCGGTGCTCCTCTGGCGCTCCCCCGTGCCCGCGCTCGCCGATCCGTCCCGGGAGCGTTCGACCGGCCTCGCCGCGCGCCGGCGCCTGCGCTGGGTGCTGCTGGCCCTGGTCCCCTCGAGCCTCATGCTGAGCGTGACCACGTTCATCTCGGCCGACGTCGAGGCCATCCCGCTGCTCTGGGTGATTCCCCTGGCGATCTATCTCCTCACCTTCGTCCTCGTGTTCGCGCGGCGGCCCCTCGTGCCCCACGCCCTCATGGTCCGCGTGCTGCCCATCGCGCTCCTGGCGCTCGTCGTCGTGCTCGTGAAGCGCGCCAACCAGCCGCTCCTCCTGATCATGGGGCTCCATCTGGGGGCCTTCTTCGTGGCGGCGATGGTGTGCCACGGCGAGCTGGCGCACGACCGCCCGCCGCCCGCGCACCTGACCGAGTTCTATCTCTGGCTCTCGGTGGGCGGCGTCCTCGGCGGGGTCTTCAACGCGCTGGTCGCGCCGCTCGTCTTCGACAGCGTGGCCGAGTATCCGCTGACCGTCGTTTTGGCGTGCCTGCTCGCGCCGGGAGCCCGGGGTGGAGGCCGCGGGCAGGTTGTGCGCGACGTCGCACTGCCCGTGGTCACCGGCGGAGTGACGGCGGGACTGATCGTGGGGACGGAGTGGGCCGGGCCGGCGGCCGCGCCCGTCGGCTCGCTGCTGGCGCTCGTCGTGCCCGCCATGCTGTGCTTCGGCTTCTGGCGCCGGCCGCTCCGCTTCGGGCTGGGGATCGGCGCCATCCTGCTCGCCGGCACGCTCTCCACGGGCGAGCAGGGGCGAGTGGTCGCCACCCGCCGGAGCTTCTTCGGCGTGAATCGCGTGACGCTCGACGCGACCCGGGGGCTCCATCTGCTCATCCATGGCAGCACGCTGCACGGCGCGCAGAGCCTCGACCCCGCGCGGCGCCGCGAGCCCCTGGGCTACTACGATCCGAGCGGCCCGATCGGGCAGGTGTTCGAGGCGCTCGGCGACCCGCCCTCGGTCGCGCTCGTCGGCCTCGGCGCCGGCGCGCTCGCCTGCTACGCGCGGCCGCGAGACGAGTGGGATGTCTACGAGATCGATCCCCTGGTCGAGAGCATCGCCCGCGATCCGCGCTACTTCACCTACCTCCGCGACTGCCTGCCGGATGCGCGCGTCGTGCTGGGCGACGCGCGCCTGTCGCTGGCGCGGGCGGGGCGACGCTACGATCTCATCGTCCTCGACGCCTACAGCTCGGACGCGATCCCCGTCCACCTCCTCACGCGCGAAGCGCTGCGGATGTATCTGGACCGCCTCGCCCCCGTGGGGGTGCTCGCCTTCCACATCTCGAACCAGCACCTGGACCTCGAGCCCGTGCTCGCCGATCTGGCGCGCGATGCGGGCCTCGCCGCGCTCATCCGGGGCGACGACGTGACCCCGGCCGAGCGCGCGCGGGGGAAGCTCGCGTCGCGCTGGGCGGTCATGGCGCGCCGGCCGGACGATCTCGGCAGCCTCATGACCGACGTGCGCTGGACGCCGCCCCGGGCGCCTGCGGGCGGGCGGGTGTGGACCGACGACTTCTCGAGCGTGCTCGGCGTGCTGCACTGGCACTGAGCCCCCGCCGGAGAGGCACATCTCGCTCGCCTTGCCGAAGCCCACGCGCCTGGACGAGGAAGTGCGTGCTCGCCAGCGCCGGGACGAGGCCGACCTTCCTCCAACGGCCATCTGCGGCGTCCCAGGCGTTCATCTTCTCGGGACGGTGGAGCGCCGCGGCCGTCGCCGTCTCGTACTGGATGAGCTGGTAGGTCATGCTCGTCGGGTAGCACATCTCCCGTCCCGGTGCGTCACCCGTCCCGCGGCGATCGTGCTATGGTGCGCTCGCCAAGGAGAGCTGCGCATGCGCCTCGAACGAATTCCGTGGGAGAGCCCCGAAGAGCCGACCGAGCGCGCGCTCAGCGCGCGCCTCGCGGCCGACGGTTTCGAGTCCTTCGCGTGGACCGACCCGCCCGACGCCGACTACGCGCCCCACGCGCACGACCACGACGAGAGCCTCTGGGTGATCGAGGGCGAGATCACCTTCGGCGCCGACGGGAAGGAGCTTCGCCTGGGCCCCGGCGACCGCCTCATGCTGCCCAAGGGCACCGTGCACACCGCGCGCGCCGGGCGCGAGGGCGCACGCTACCTGATCGGGGAGCGGCGCTCCTAGCTTCCCCCCTGGAGGCGGGGCAGCTCGTCGGTGATCTCGAACCAGGGCGCCTTCGAGCCCACCCAGACGTGCAGGAGCGGCCGCGTCCGGGGGTCGTCGTCGAGCGTGCCGAGCCGGATGCGGACGAAGTCCGGATGGGCCGCCCACCGGGCCAGGATCGGCGAGCCGCAGCGCGCGCAGAAGGCGCGGAACTTCCCGGGCGAGGACTCGTACTCCGTGACCAGGTCCCGGCCCGCGACCAGCCGGAAGTGCTCGGCGCGCACCGACGCGTTGGTCGCGAAGGCCGTGCCGCTTGCCCGGCGGCACTGCGAGCAGTGGCAGTAGGTCGCCGAGCCGATCTCGCCGTCGATCTCGTAGCGCACCCCGCCGCAGAGGCAATGTCCCGTCAGCATGGTGAACCCCTCCTACTCGCAGAGCCGCTCCACCAGCCCGCTCAGGTCCAGCTCCACCTCGCGCGTCTGCCCGCCCAGCGCGAGGAACCGCTGCATCCGCTCCTGCGCCGGCCGGGTCGCCAGCGACTGGTTGAAGTAGTGCGCCTCCTCGAGGAGCCCCTCGACGGTCGGCAGCTCGGCGGCGGCGACGGACGCCTTCGCGAGCGCGATCGCCTCGCCCGGGAAGGAGGCGATGCGTCGCGCGAGGCGCTCGACGAAGGGACCGAGCTCGGCGGCCGGCAGCGCCCGGTTCAAGTACCCGTAGCGCTCCGCCAGCTCGGCCGGAAAGTCCTCACAGCCGAGGACGATCTCGAGCGCGCGGCTCCGGCCCACGAGGCGCGGGAGCCGCTGCGTACCGCTGCCGCCGGGGATGATACCGAGTGCCACCTCGGGCTGACTCAGGATCGCGCGCCCGACCGCGCCGAAGCGCATGTCGAGCGAGAGGAGGAACTCGCTCCC
>JBKPBB010000488.1:0-8538 GCA_046744245.1 Thermodesulfobacteriota bacterium | reverse complement strand
CGGGACAGAGCGTGCGCACGCGGAGCCCGTCCGGCCGCACCCCGCGCGCCTCGAGATAGCGGCGGAGCGCTCCGGCGATGACGGCGAGCACGACGTCGTTCACCTTGCAGCCCGCCGCACCGCGCATGGTGAGGAAGTCGTCGAGCGCGAAGGACGCCCACACGATCCGGCGCGCATCCGTGATCGGGGCGTTGAAGGGCAGGGTGGAGGCCGGCTCGAGCACCAACGCCGCGATGGTGCCGGCGGCCTGCATCGCGTCGCGCGCCCGGGCGAGGAGCGTCCCCGGGCGAAGCGCGTCCAGGAGCGAGGGCGAGTCGGCGTGCTGCGCCCCGCCCGGCCGGACGCCATTGAGGCGTGCACGGGGCACCGGGTCCGCCATAGCCTCGAGCACCTGCGAGCCGCTCACGCCGTCGATCATGGCGTGGTGCACCTTGCAGAGGAGCGCCGAGCGCCCGCCGGCGAGCCCATCGATCAGGTACGTCTCCCACAGGGGATGGCGGCCGTTGAGCGGGGGGGCGAAGAGTGTGTCCACCAGCTCGTGCAGCTCGGCCTCGCCGCCGGGCGGCGGCACGGCAACGTGGCGGAGATGGCGGCGCACGTCGAAGGTCGGGTCGTCCTCCCAGCGCGGCCAGTCGAGGTCGAGGAGCGGCCGGACCGGGCGCTGGCGGTAGCGGGTGATCGCGCCGAGGCGCTCGACCATCGCCGCCGCGAAGGCCTCGAACGGGATCGGGCCGTCGAGCAGCGCGACGCAGCCGACGTGCATGCGCTGGTGGGGCTTCTCGAAGTAGAGGAAGGCCGCGTCGAGGGGCGAGAGACGCTTCGCGCGCGCCATGGTCACCCTCCGTTGGCGACGAAGCGCGTGTCGAGCGCCGCCGACTCGTCGAAGAACTCCTGCAGCGTCTGGTTGTAGCGGTGGAAGCGGTCGACATCGAGCTGCCCCTCGCCGTCGTCGACCGGGACGAGGCGCAGGGGGCAGTCGGGAAGGGTCAGGTAGTCGAGGGTGTGGGTGACGTCGGCGTGACCGTTCTCGCGGATGTTCTCCACCATGTCCTTCCAGGCCGCGTACTCGCCCTCGACGATGACCGGATGCTGACCGTGGATCGCCTCCGGGCCCGTCAGCGGCTCGACCGTGCGGCAGCAGTGGCCCTCGAAGGCGAGGCTGAAGAGCTCGCTGTGGCCATCGGGGAAGATGACGCGCGGCACCAGCGTCAGGTCCATGGCGCCGAGCTTGCGGTACTTCTCGCGCTGCGCCGCCATGCGGTGCGCGAGACGGCGGAACCAGCCGGCGGAGGGAAAGATGGCGCTCATTGTGGCAGCTCCTGCGGGATCTCGCAGCGCTCGCTGCGCTCGAGTCCCGCGACCTCGAGGCGGTGGAGGTACTCGCGCACCTGCTTCTGGTGGAGGAAGACCGTGCGATTCATCGGCATCGTCTCTCGAGGAGACGGCGGAGCATGTGCCGTGCCACGTGCCGGGCCGGAGGGCCGCACGAAGGGCGCGGGCGGCGGCGGGCGCGCTTCTCAGTCTTTCCAATCGGGCGGGGAGGATTCCCACGCGCGAGAAGCCCGGGTGTCCCTCTCGGGCGCGAGCGCATGGGCATGGGCGGGGGCAGATCGCGAGCGGGCTCGGAGGACGCACGATTCGAACCGGGCTCGCGGGCCTGGCGGGGGTACTCGTGGGGCGGTGCGGGGCGGGCGGTGACCTGCTCGAGCGGCGTCAGTTCGCCGGCGCCAGCTCCGGCAGCCCGTCCTTCGTCTCGGCCACCTCGAGCAGATGGGCCAGGTGCCGGAGGCAGTCGCTCTCGCTCAAGAGCCCGACCAGCTTGCCCTCCTCGACCACGGGCAGGCATCCGATCCGCTTGTCGATCATGATGGCGACCGCGGCGCGGAGCGAGATCGACGGCCCGACCGTGAAGACGGGTGTCGTCATCACGGCCCGCACCGGAATGCTCGCCAGCCACTCGCGCTCGGCCTCGTGCTGGAGCTGCAGGAGCGAGGACACGGCGGCCCGGAAGAGATCGCGCTGGGAGACGATGCCCACCACGCGCTCGCCCGAGACGACCGGCAGGTGCCGGATGCGGCCGAGGCGCATGATGCCGTCGGCCAGGTCGAGGTTGTCGGTGGCGTCGAGGGTCACGACCTCGCGCCGCATCATATCGTGCACGTGCATACCGGCTCGCGCTTCAAGTTCCGTGCCGCCCTGGGCATGAGGCGCGCGGCGAGCCCGATTCCCACCGCTCGGAAATCAGGAGGGCCGGTCGTCGCGTTGCCAGGTCGCGAACAGGCTGCCGTCGCGGTCCGACCAGGCGTAGGAGGCGCGGCCGCCGAACGCCTTTTTGAGCTCGTTCGCGATCCGGTGGGCGAGCTTTTGCGAGGTGGTGATCAGCTCGAGGCCGTTCCCGTCACGGTCGACGGAGACGATGCGCCGCTCGGGCTGCGTGAAGCTGGCGCGCGCGGCGACGTTCTCGATGCGGCGGCGGATGGCGGCCTCGTTGGCCGCCACGTAGGCGCCGCGGAGCAGCACCCGACCGAAGCCCTCGCCGCGGTCCGCCTGCCGGCAGGCGGGGCAGGTGGCCCAGGCCGCGCGCGCGAGGAGCGCATGCGTCACCCGGTGATCGCGCCGCCACGTCCGTCGCGAGAAGACCGCCCCGCAGCGCTCGCACACCGTGGGCTCGGTACGCGGCTCGGCCTTGGCGGCGACCGGCGGCTTCTTCTCGCTCCGCACGCCGCGGCGGTTCAGGCTGCGAACGAGCGCTTTCCCCTTCGTGCTCACCGGCGCCTCCTGGCCACGTCTGTAACGTCGCGCGCCCCGAGATGCAATTCCGTCGCCAGGGGACGGATTGCCCTACGCCGTCAGTGACCTCCTCACGGTCGGCGTAAGCCGAGAGCCCGTCGAGTCTCGTGTGGTCGGCCATGGCGGCGTCATCGGAGGAAGCCCGCCAGGAGTCCAGGGTGAGGTGCGACGCTGCGGTGACTTACGGTCCGACCCGATACGGCCGCATCATCTCGTGGTCCTCGTGCTCCACGATGTGGCAGTGCCACACGTAGAGGCCGGGCAGATCGAACTTCGCCTTCACCCGGGTGATCTCTCCGGGGTAGGCGATCACCGTGTCCTTGTAGCCGGTCTCCCAGCGCTCCGGTCGCCGGACGGGGCGGCCAGGGCCGAACCGCTGTCGGTCGACCACCTGGAACTGAACCTCGTGGACGTGGATGGGGTGAGCGTCTACCGTGAAGTTGTGGATCTCCCATATCTCGGTGGCGCCGAGAGCAGGATTCTCCGTGATGGGATCGCCCCAACCCAGGTGAACGGGGTTCCCGAATGCGTCTAGTGTGCCGAGGAGCGCTGCCCGCGGTCCGACGCCCTCGAGAACCGCCGAGTCCTCCTCGTTCAGCGACACCTGCCGGGTGTTGGTGGCCGCCCCGAGGGGAGTGAACGTGGGTAGCCTCAGCCGGTAGGGCGGTACGCTGGTATCGGTCGAAGCGAGCGGGACCACGACGAACTTGAGGACCTGGCCGGTTGTGGCGGGATCCGCGGCCGCGAAATCTCTTCCCGCTACCCCGCCGCCGAAGGGCTCGTCCGGACCCTCGTTGATGAGGTAGAGCTCCGTACCGGCCGGGAGGCCGGTGAAGTCGACGATGACGTCGGCTCGCTCAGCCAGAGCCATCAGCAGCTCCCGGAGCCGCACGGGCTCCGGCAGGAAGCCGCCCTCCGTGCCGATCTGCCAGAAGGGTAGCCTGGCTGGTGCGGGTCTCCGGGCCAGAGGGTCGCCGACGATCTTCAGGACGAGGAAGCGCGAGTTGCAGCCGTTCAGGAACCGGAAGCGGTAGCGGCGCGGCTCCACCTGGAGGACGGGCCAGGTGCGGCCGTTCGCCACCATCGTGTTCCCGAAGAACTCGGAGTTGAAGATCGGCGAGATGTCGCTGTCGGGGATGTAGGGCCCGGTGAATCCGTCGAAGAACATGCGGCTGTCGGGGTAGAAGAGCGACCCGTCGCTGTTGAACGAGCGGTCCTGGATCGCGATGGGGATCTCGTAGTACCTCGTTCCCGGGGGATCGCCGAGCTTCGGAGCCGGCCCCGGGAGCACGCCCGCCGGGAGGTCCGAGGAACCGCCCCGGAGGAGGTAGAAGCCCGCGGGTCCTGCGTAGACGTTCAGGCGGGTCATCCCCAGGCTGTGGTCGTGGAACCACAGCGTGGACGCCCGCTGGTCGTTCTCGTACTGGAACACGGCCGTCCCCGGGTCCCACGCCTCGCCGAACTTGGCGAGAAACTTGGCCTTGAACTCGTCGTATTGCGAGCCGGCGATCGCGAAGCCCGCCGGGATGTCGTTCGCGACCGGCAGGTACCAGGCCTGGGCAAAGCCGTCGCTCTCCTCGGCGCTGTGTCCGCCGTGCAGGTGCGTCACGATGGGGACCGGCCCCGTGTAAGGGCCGGGCGTCGAGCTGAACTCCGGACGCATGTCCCTTCCGCCCGTCCCGCCCGGCGGGTTCGCCCAGTGCAGCGTCGGGTCCACCGGCAGGAGGTGGGGCAGGTGGTTGCCAGAGGCGTCGACGAGGTCGTTCACCCACTTGACGCGCACCGGCCTGTCGACCTGCGCTTCGATGGTGAACGCCGGATAGTTGAAGGTGCTGGGATCAGCAACCGCGCCGTAGCCCCAGACGGTGGTCGGCGGCAGCCCGGGCGGCAGGATCTGCTGGTGAAACTGCCGGACGGCGATCACGTAGGAGTCGATGGTGTCGCCCTGAATGGTGGTGACGGGCGGCATCGCGGGCGGAATGACCAGCGGGGTCACGTACTTCGCGACCGAGGCGGGGTCCAGCGACCCGCCGGGAAGGGCATCGGGAATCCTGGCCTGCCCGTACGCGCTCTGACTGCTCCACGGCGAGAGCAAGAGCAGTCCCAAGCCGAGCCGGACAGCTCGACTCCGTAGGGTATGTCCGGAGAGCATGTCTCGACCTCCTCTGTGGTGGCGCGCCCATGGATCGGCTGCTGCAGACCGTGTGCCAGCGCCGCCGGCCGGCCAGACGCCACCGTGGCTTCCCTGCGTGGGAAGCGGTCCGACGGATTTTCTCGCCGCTGAGAACCCCTGCCCCTAAGCGAGCTCTCGGACCTCGACGGCCGGATCGGCCGCTCGGATCACGTGCTGCGGCCGCCCCCGGCGGGCATCGCGCTCGACACGCCCCCTGCCGCCGGGAGGTAGCAGCGCAGGACGTAGTCGCGCACCATGCGGTCGGCGTTGAAGCGGGCTGCCAGGGTGAACACGGCTCGCTTCATGCGATCCACCCAGCCGCGCGGCACGCCGCCCGGATCCCGGGCGTAGTAGAGCGGCACCACCTGGTCCTCGAGCACGCGATAGAGCGCCTCCGCGTCGCGCGTGTCCTGTGTGGCCGGGTCGCCGTGAGTCTGGCCTTCACCGATGGCGAAGCCGTTGCTGCCATCGTAGGCCTCGGCCCACCAGCCGTCGGGCACGGAGAGGTTCAGGGCGCCATTGAAGAGCGCCTTCTGTCCGCTCGTCCCGCAGGCCTCGAGCGGGCGCCGCGGGGTGTTGAGCCACACGTCGCTTCCCTGCACGAGGTGACGCGCCACGCTGAAGTCGTAGTCCTCGACGAAGACGACCCGCGCCCGGAAGCGCGGGTCCTGAGTCAGCTGCACGATGCGCTGGAGCAGGCGCTTGGCGTCGTCGTCGCGCGGATGGGCCTTGCCCGCGAAGACGAGCTGGAGGCCGCGGCCCGGTGCGTTGACGAGCCGGGCGAGGCGTTCGACGTCCGCCAGCAGCAGCGCCGGCCGCTTGTACTCGGCGAAGCGGCGCGCGCAGGTGAGCGTGAGCACCTCGCCCTCCAGGGCCACGGTGCCGGGCGCCCCGTGGTCGACGCGACGGCGTGCGACGTAGTTCAGCATCTGCCGCTTGAGCACCTGGTGCGTCTCCCAGAGCGCCTCGTCGTCCACGTCGGCCAGGCGGTGCCACACATCGGCCGAGCACATGCGCTCCCGCCAGTCCGTGCCGAGGTAGTACCGATACCCGATCTGCATCTGGGGGGCGAGCCACGACGGCGTGTGGATCCCGTTGGTGATGTGGCCGATCGGCACCTCTGCCTCGGCGTGGCCGGGCCAGAGGCTCTGCCACATCCGGCGGGTCACGTGCCCGTGGAGTGCCGAGACGGCGTTGGCGTAGCGTGCCGAGCGGAGCGCGAGCACGGTCATGCAGAACCCCTCGCGCCCATCCGTGGGGTGCACGCGCCCCAGAGCCAGCAGGTCGTCGGCCGACATGCCGGTCTCGTCGACGAGCCAGCCGAGATGTTCGAGCACGAGCTCGGGCGGAAAGTAGTCGTGGCCCGCGGCAACGGGGGTGTGCGTCGTGAACACCGTCCGCAGCGCGACCTCCCGGTGTTCCGCCGCGAAGGCGACGCCCTGTGCCGCGGCCCACCGTCGCGCGAGCTCGACGGGCGCGAAGGCGCTGTGACCCTCGTTCAGATGGAGGACGCCGGGGTGGATGCCGAGCGCGTCCAGCATCCGCACGCCGCCGATGCCAAGGATCAGCTCCTGCCGCAGCCGGGTCACGAGGTCGCCGCCGTAGAGCTGCGCGGTGAGCGAGCGCAGCCCCGGGGGGTTTCCATCGACGTCCGAATCGAGTAGGAGGAGCGTCGCGCGCCCCACCTGCGCGCGCCACGCGCCGACACGGAGGCTCTGACCGCCGATGGGAAGCTCCACGGTCAACGGTTGGTCACCCGCCCCGAGCGCGCGACGGAGCGGTAGCAGCTCGAGGTCCACATGGCCGTAGCTCTCGTGCTGCCATCCCTGGGCGTCGACCCGCTGCTGGAAGTAGCCCTGGCCGTAGAAGAGGCCGACGCCGACGAGCGGGACGCCGAGGTCGGAGGCGCTCTTCACGTGATCCCCGGCGAGGGCGCCGAGGCCGCCCGAGTAGATGGGGATCGACTCGTGCAGCGCGAACTCGGGCGAGAAGTACGCGACCGGCCGCGCGTGGAGCACGCCGCACGTCGACTGGCCCCAGGTCCCGGGGTCGCGCAGGTAGGCCTCGAGGCGGTGGAAGGCAAAGTTGATGCGAGTGTCGAGCACCGTCTCCACGGCGCGGCGGACGAGCTGCTCGGCCGGCAGGGCGGCGAGGAGGGCGACCGGGTTGTGGTTCACCTGACGCCAGAGGTCGGGATCGAGGTCACGGAAGATGCCGATCACCTCGGGGTCCCATGTCCACCACAGATTGCTCGCCAGCTGATGCAGCCGCATGGTAAGCGAGGCGGCCGGCGCATCCATCACTCCTCCAGTAAAGCATGGGCCGGGCGCTCTGCCCATGACAGTGGCAGGAGTCTTGCAGTCGGCACATCACAGGCAAGCGGAAGTACGCCGGGAGGATGCTGATGTACGAGTTCCTCGACTATCAGGTGGCCGACGCGATGACCTACCGTCCGCTGACCGTGAGCCCGGGCACGCTGCTCGCGGAGGTCGAGGCGCTCTTCGAACGGCACGACTTCAACAGCCTGCCCGTCGTGAGCCGGGACGGCATCCTCCTCGGACTGGTGACGAAGCTCGACTTCCTGCAGGCGTTCGCCTTCACGCCGCAGGAGGTGGTGCCCCACTACGACGAGATCATGTGCCGGCCGGCAGAATCGGTGATGACTGGCGATCCCATCACGGTCCGGCCGGACACACCACTCACCCGGCTCCTGCAGCTCATGGTCGACACGCGACACCGGAGCTTCCCGGTCACCATCGGCGCGCTCCTGATCGGCATCGTTGCCCGCCAGGACGTGGTGCGTGCCCTCCGGCGGGCCGCGGCGGGCGAGGGGCCCAAGCTCCGCAGGACGCATCCGGACTGTAACCGCAAGCCAGCGCTGGCGGCGTCCGGGAGGTCGCAGCAGGTCAAGGAGGCGGTGGCCTGACCCGCGGAAGGAGTGCGGGGGACCGGGTTCGCCAGCCCCCGCGCTTTCTTACGGCTGCAAAAGCCTCCTGCGCGGGATTCTCGCTCGCTCCATGACCAGCGACCCCCGGGACTACGCGGTCGAGGAGATTCTCCGCGACGGTGGCTCGATCCACGTCCGCGCCATCCGGCCCGACGACCGCCAGCGGCTGCTCGATCACTTCCAGCGCCTGACTGCGCGCTCGGTGTACTACCGGTTCTTCGGCGCCAAGCGGAGACTCACCGACTCGGAGCTCGACCAGTTCACGCGGCTCGACTTCGTCCAGAAAGTCGCCCTGGTGGCCACCCTGCTCGAGGATGGAGAGGAGCGGATCATAGGGGTCGGCCGCTACGCCGTGTTGCCCGGCAAGCCGACCGCCGCGGAGGTGGCGTTCGCCGTTGCCGACGAACACCAGGGCCGCGGTATCGGCACGCTGCTGCTCGACCATCTCGTCCGCATCGCTCGCGCCGGCGGGGTGCGCGAGTTCCAAGCCGACGTCCTCGGCGAGAACAACCGGATGCTCCAGGTCTTCGCCATGAGCGGCTTCGTGGTCACCAGCTCCACCGAGGCCGGCGTGGTGCATCTCTCCTTTCCCACCGAGGAGACGGAGCGTGCCCGCGAGGCGGCCCAC
>JBKPBB010000499.1:0-8218 GCA_046744245.1 Thermodesulfobacteriota bacterium | reverse complement strand
CAGGTCGATGTCGTGCTCGCGGTAGCGATCGAGGAGCGGCACCCGCTCGAGCGCCAGGCGCCGCCCGTCGATGCGCGCCTCGCGCAGGCGGAGCTTGCGCGCCGCGGCCAGCTCCTCCTTGTGGTAGCCCTTGCGCCCGCGCACCACCGGCGCGAGCAGCGTCACGCGCTGCCCGCCGAGCTCGCGGCGGAGCCGGGACAGGATCTGGCTCCGTGTCTGCGAGCGGATCGCCGCGCCGCAGCCGGTGCAGTGCTGGACGCCGAGCTTGGCGAACAGCAGGCGGAGGTAATGGTAGATCTCCGTCACCGTCGCCACCGTCGAGGTGCGCCCGCCGCGCGAGAGGCGCTGCTCGATGGCGACCGTGGGCGGCAGCCCGGCGAGCAGATCGAGGTCCGGCTTCGCCATCACGTTCAGGAACTGACGCGCGTAGGCGGACAGGCTGTCGACGTAGCGCCGCTGGCCCTCGGCGTGCAGCACGTCGAAGGCGAGCGAGGACTTGCCCGAGCCGGAGAGCCCGGTGAGCACGATCAGCCGGTCGCGCGGCAGCTCGAGGGAGAGATCGCGGAGGTTGTGCTCGCGCGCGCCGACCAGGCGGATGTTGCCGTTGGCGGCGACCGCCGAGGCGTAGGCGGGCGGCGCGTCGGCGATCTGCGCGGGACCCCGCAGCGCCTCGGCGAGGAAGCGACCGGTGTGCGACTCGGGCGCGCGGGCGATCGTCTCGGGCGGCCCCGCGGCGACCAGCCGCCCGCCCGCCTCGCCGCCCTCGGGCCCCAGGTCGATCACCCAGTCGGCGCACTTGACGACCTCGAGGTGGTGCTCGATGACGATCAGCGAGTGGCCGCGCGCCACCAGGCGCGCGAAGCAGCCGAGCAGCTTCTCGATGTCGGCCAGGTGGAGCCCGGTGGTCGGCTCGTCGAAGATGAAGAGGGTGTGCGCCTTGCCCTCGCGGCCGAGCTGCGCGGCGAGCTTCACGCGCTGCGCCTCGCCGCCGGAGAGGGTCGAGAGCGGCTGCCCGAGGCGGAGGTAGTCGAGGCCGACGTCGGCGAGCGGCTGGAGGCGCGCCCCCACCTCGGGGACGTCGGCGAACAGCGCGGTCGCCTCGGCGACGGTCAGCTCGAGGAGGTCGCGGATCGAGCGGCCGCGAAAGCGGACCTCGAGGATCTCCGGCCGAAAGCGCGCCCCGCCGCACTCGGCGCACGGCACGTAGACGTCGGAGAGGAACTGCATCTCGATCTTCTCGAAGCCCTCGCCGGTGCAGGTCTCGCAGCGACCGCCCGGGACGTTGAAGGAGAAGGTGGCCGCCGTGTAGCCCCGGAGGCGCGCCTCCTCGGTGCGCGCGAAGCAGGCGCGGATGCCGTCGAAGGCGCGGAGGTAGGTGGCCGGGTTGGCGCGCGGCGTGGAGCCGATCGGCGCCTGATCGACGAGGATCACCTCGGCGATGCGCTCGGCGCCCTCGATCGCCCCGCACGAGCCCGGGATGCCGACCGGCTCGCCCCGCCGCTTCTTCAACCCTCGGTAGAGCACGTCGTCCACCAGCGTCGACTTGCCCGAGCCCGACACGCCGGTCACGGCCACGAAGCAGGAGAGGGGGATGTCGACGTCGAGGTCCTTCAGGTTGTTGGCAGAGGCTCCCCGCACTCGCACGGCGAGGCCGGGAATGGGCTGCCGCCGCCTGGCCGGGACGGGGATGAGCGCGCGTCCCGTCAGGTACTCCGCGGTGGCCGAGCCGGGCGCGGTCGCGAGCGCCGCGGGCGGCCCGGCGAACACCACCCGGCCGCCCCGCTCGCCGGCGCCGGGCCCGAGGTCGATCACGTGATCGGCGGCGCGGATGACGGTGGGGTCGTGCTCGACCACCACGACCGCGTTGCCGAGGTCGCGCAGGCGGTGGAGGATGCGCGTCAGGCGCTCCGTGTCGCGCGGGTGGAGCCCGACCGAGGGCTCGTCGAGCACGTAGAGCGTGTTGACGAGCGAGCAGCCGATGGCGGTGGTGAGGTCGACGCGCTCGAGCTCGCCGCCCGAGAGCGTGCGCGACTGGCGGTCGAGGGTCAGGTACTCGAGCCCGACCTCGACCAGGTAGCGGAGCCGGCTGCGGATCTCGCCCAGGATGAGGCCCGCCACCTCCTCGGCCAGACCTTTGGGAAGCGCGAGCCGGGCGAAGAAGCGCTCCGCCTCGCCGATGGGGAGGCGGTTGACCTCCGCGATGGTGAGCCCGCCCACGCGGAAGTCGAGCGCCTCGGGCTTGACGCGCGCGCCGCCGCACGCCGCGCACGGCGTGTAGCTCCGGAAGCGCGAGAGGAAGACGCGCACGTGCATGCGGTAGGTGCGGCCCTCGAGCCAGCGGAACCAGCGGCGCACGCCGGGGTAGTGGCCGCGGCCGTCGCCCTCGAGCACCAGCGCGTGCTGCGCGGGCGAGAGCTCCGCCCACGGGACGCCGGTCGGAATGCCGCGGCGCCGGCAGAACTTGAGCAGCTCGCCCCGCTCCCAGCCGGTCGCCCGGGTCGACCACGGCTTGATGGCGCCCTCGGCGAGGGAGCGGCGCGGGTCGGGGATGACCAGGTCCAGGTCGAGGTCGATCACGCGTCCGAAGCCGCGGCACGTCTCGCACGCCCCGAGCGGGCTGTTGAAGGAGAAGAGGTTCGGCACCGGGTCGCGCACCGCGAAGCCGCACGCCGCGCACTCGAGCGCGCTCGAGAAGCGCTCGACGCGGTCGCCCGCGTCCGGGAGCCGGACGGCGGCGCGGCCGCGGCCGTGGCGGAGCGCCTGCTCGAGCGACTCGACCAGGCGCCCGTGGTCCGAGGCGCGCAAACCGAGCCGGTCCTGCACGATGGTGAGCCGGCCGTCGCGCGCCGGCGGCGCCGCGGCGCTCTCGAGGTCGATCAGGCCCACCGGCCCGAGCGCGCGCACGAAGCCGGCGGCGAGCAGCCCCGTGCGCATCTCGTCCCAGGGAAGCCCCGCGGGCACGGGCAGATCGAAGGTCACCACCGCACGGGCCCCCTCGTGCCCGGCGAGCAGGCTGGTGGCGGCGCTCTCGGGTGTGTCGCGCTCGACGGTACGCCCGCACGTCCGGCAGTGCGGCACGCCCACCTTGGCGAAGAGCAGCTTCAGGTGATCGTGCAGCTCGGTCATGGTCCCGACCGTGGAGCGCGAGGTCTTCACCGGCCGGCGCTGGTCGATCGCGATCGCGGGCAGGATGCCCGTGATGCGCTCGACGTGCGGCTTCTCCATCCGATCGAGGAACTGGCGGGCGTAGGTCGAGAAGCTCTCGACGTAGCGCCGCTGGCCCTCGGCGTAGAGCACGTCGAAGGCGAGCGAGGACTTCCCGGACCCCGACACGCCCGTCACCACCGTGACGGCCTGGAGCGGCACGCGGACGTCGATGCCCTTCAGGTTGTGCTCGCGGGCACCGACGATCTCGATCGCGGACTCGTCCATGAGGGCGTGTACGGCTGCGCACGCCGGGGCGGGCGCGGAATCGCCAAGTATACCGGCGCGGCGCGGCGGGGGAAGAGGGACGGGCGCGTGCCGCTGCGACTCTGGGGTCGCCTCCTACGCGCCGGCCGCGGCGGCGAGGCCGCGCTCGCCCGCGGGCACCAGCGTCAGGCCAGAGTGGAGGACGCGGGTCGGCGCCGCCGGCGATGTGCCCCGGCCCGTCAGGATGCGCCGCCCGTGAGCCGTTGCTCGATTCGCTCCAGCGTCGCGGCGAGAGCGCGGTCGGTCTGGCGCCGGGCCGCAACCACCCGCCAGGCCTGCAGCACGGTCGTGTGATCGCATCCGAAGGCCGCGCCCAGCTCGGCGAACGGCCAGTGGAGCAGCTCGCGCGCGAGATACATGGCGACCCGTCGGGGCAGCAGGAGAGCGGCGCTGCGCTTGCGCCCCCGGAGCCGGCGGGTCGTGACGTGGAAGCCCTCCGCCGTGGCGGCGAGGACGTCGTCCACCGTCAGGGGCGAGGGCGAGCGCGGCCGGAGCTCGGCCAGGACCTCGGCGGCGAGCTCCTCGTCGATCGGCCGGCCGCGCAGTCGGGCGTGGCCGACGAGCCGGTTGAGCGCGCCCTCGAGCCGGCGGACGTTGTCGCTGAAGGTGATCGCTAGGCGCGCCGCGAGCCGGGGCTCCAGGACGATCCCGTGGGCGCGCGCCTTCTGGTGCAGGATGGCGAGCCGGAGCGCCGGCTCGGGCCGCTCGATCGCCGCCACCATGCTCCCCTGGACTCGCTCCAGCAGGCGTCGGGCCAGCGCCGGCATGTCACCCGGCACGCGGTCGGCGGTGAGCACGAGGAGGCGACGGGCTTCCGCCCACCCGGTCAGGCCGTCGAGCAGGCGCTCCTGGATCACCTCGCGGCCCTCGATGGAGTGGATGTCATCGAGAAGGAGCGCTCCGAGGGGCGCCAGGTCGCGCCAGAAGCGCTCGTGGGCGCCGGCCTCGTAGGCGCTCACCATGGCGGACACCAGCTCGGCGGCGGACAGGCACGCGGCCGGCGTGCCGGCCGCATCGCGTGCGTGGAAGACCGCGTGCAGGAGGTGGGTCTTGCCGACCCCCGAAGGCCCGTAGAGGAAGAGGGGCGCGGGGTCGCGAGCCGCGAGGAGGGCGTGCGCGGCGGCGCATGCGTCCCGGTTGCTGTCACCGACGACGAAGGTGTCGAAGGTGTGATCCGGGCTGGGGGACGTCGCTCGGATGGGAAGGGGTGGTGGCGTGGGCGCGAGACCGAGCCGCACCGGGCAGCGCTGGCCGAGCGCGTCGGCGAGCGCGTCCTCGATCGCGCCGAGGAAGTGTCGCGCCACCCGCTCGCGCGTGACCGGGTCGGGCGCGGCCAGGTCGAGGCCGTCGTCGGCCCAGCTCGAGCGCAGCGGCGCGACCCAGGTGGTGAAGTTCCGCTCACCCACCCGGCCGCGGACCGCCTCGCAGACCCGGGCCCAGACTCCCGCCGCGTCCTTTCGCCGTCCCGGCCCCGGCGGCGGTTTCACTGCTCCTCCGCCACATCCACACCTGTGGAGACACGCGACACTGGCCCGTGCGCGCAGGCGCTTCTCGCGCCCGCTGCACTCGCGTCACCACCATCCCGTGCGCCATCCAGACCGTCGCCCCGAACGGGCAGGGCGAGGAACGAGCAGGGCATGGACGATGTGGGGTGCCGCCGGGGGGTGTGCGCCGGCGGATCAGGCGTCTATAGGCCAGCCCGAGTTGACGTGCAAGAAAAAAAATCACGTGACGTCGGGCGTCCGGATGGCGTTACTGGTAGGCGACCTTGCGCCCGGAGAGGAGCTGGAGGTCGGCGATCAGCTCACGCACCGCCGCGCGCGTCTCGCGCGCGTTGCGGCGCAGCTCCCGCTCGAGCTGGAGGCGGCGGCCGTCGCGCAGCGGGCGGTTGCGGAGCTGCAGGTAGGCGCGCTGCATGTCGCCGCGCCGGTCGAGGAGCCGGTCGACCTTGGCGAGCGCGAGCAGGCGCACGCGCTGCTGGGGCAGCTCGTCGGCGACCGAGAGCAGGCGCGAGAGGAGCCCGGTGTGGTGGCGCCCGATCTGCTCGGCGAGACGCGCGTCGACCCGCACGATGAGCAGGCAGAAGGCCGCCTCGAACTCGCGCAGCGCCGCCTCGACCTGCCGCTCCCGGAGGTGCGCGTCGCCGCGTGCGGCGTGCGCCAGGCGGCGCTGGAAACGGGCGCGCTCGAGGGCGGCGAGCGCCGGCACCGCCAGCGGCCGGGCGAGGAGTACGACCAGCCCGGCCACGAGCACCAGCGCGATGGGCAGGAGCACCAGCGCCACGAGCCACGTCGACATGCCGGACGCGGGCGACTGTACGGGAACGCCCGCGGCGAGACAAGAGCGTTCACACGAAGACGCGGTAGTCGAGGGTGGGGAAGAGGTTGTCGGTGTCCTCGAGCGCGGCCAGGCGGAGGTCGTCCACCGCCCCGCGCTCGACCTGCGCGCACAGCTCCTGGCAGCGGAGCAGGTGATCCAGGCTCCGTCGCACGGCGTACTCGACGGTGGTCGCGCGCGACATCATGAAGGCCCAGTCACTCGCCTGCGCGAGGAAGAGCTCGCGCAGCGCCTGGGTGAGCGCGCGGCGCGTGCGCTCGTCTGCGCTCGGGTAGCTCCGGCAGAGCGCGTGGAGGCGGTCCGCGGTGGCGTGGAGGTGGCGGTAGAGCCAGTCGTTCTCGCCCGCGAGCCAGACCTCGTTGTAGCCCTTCCAGCCCCAGGTGGAGGCGGCCGGCGTGGCGCGCTGCACGGTCGGGTGGCGGGCGAGGTCGTCGCCCGGGGTGGCGGCGCGCAGCTCGGGCGTGGTGGCGAGGCGGCGCAGGACCGCCTCGAGCCACCACGGGCCCTCGAACCACCAGTGCCCGAACAGCTCGGCATCGTACGGACAGACGATGATCGGCGGACGGTCCATCGCGCGCGCCAGCCACGCCACCTGGTGCACGCGGGCTTCGACGAAGTGCGCCGCATGCGCCTCGAGCCGCTCGCGGGCGCGCTCGGGCTCGTAGGGCTCCTTCACGTCGGTCTTGCCCGTGATGCGGTGGTACTTGAGGCCGGTCAGGATGCGCTGCCCGGTGGGCGGGAGATAGGGGCGCACGTAGTCGTAGTCGAGGTCGAAGCCGATGTCGCGGTAGAAGTCGCGGTACCAGAAGTCGCCCGGGTAGCCCTCCTCGGCGCTCCACACCTGCTTCGAGCTGTCGGGGTCGCGCCCGAAGGCCGCCACGCCCGAGTCGCAGGCGATGGGCGCGTAGACGCCGTACACGGGCCGCGGCGTGGCGTGCGCGATCCCGTGCGTGTCGACGAAGAAGTAGCGCACGCCCACGCGGGCGAGTTCGGCGTCGAGCCCGGGCTCGTAGGCGCATTCGGGGAGCCAGAAGCCCTCGGGGGGACGGGCGAAGAAGCGGCGGTGCTCGGCGACCGCGACCTCGATCTGCGCGCGGACGGCCCCCGGCGTCACGGCGAGCAGCGGGAGGAAGCCGTGCGTGGCGGCGCAGGTGATGATCTCGAGCAGGCCGCGCTCCTGGTAGGAGCGGAAGGCGGCGATCAGGTCCTGGCCCCACTCCTCGAGGAAGATCGTGCGCGCGCGCCAGAAGCGCGCCAGGTACATCTCCGCCACGCGGTGGAAGCGCTCGTCGGCGCGCGTCCGCCGCTCCTCCTTCTCGGCCAGCTCGACCAGCCGGTCGAGGTGCCGGAGGTAGCGCGTGCGCAGCAGGTGGTCGGCGAGCATGGCGAGGAGCGGCGGGCTGAGCGAGAGCGTGAGCCGCGCGGGGACGCGGTCACGCTCGAGCGCCCCCAACATCTCGAGGAGCGGGATGTAGGTCTCGGTGATCGCCTCGGCGAGCCAGCGCTCCTCGAGGAAGTCCTCGTGCGCCGGGTGGCGCACGAAGGGCAGGTGGGCGTGCAGGACGAAGGCGAGGCTGGCCTGGGGCATCGCGCAGGGGAGGTGGAGTCAGCGCGCCGTCCGCGGCGTGTGCGCGTCGCTCGAGCGGGGGCGGCCCTCGCCGACCTCGGCGGCGGCCTGCTCCGCGGACGCCGCGCTCGCGAGCGGGGTCCCTTCCCAGGCGCGGACGCTCTCGCGCACGGCTCCGGCGGCGACGTCGACCCAGCGCACCGTCGCGTCCGGAGACGGGGTGGCGCGCGGCGTGGTCACCACGTTCGAGCGGGCAAGGGGGAGAAAGCGCCCGCCGGGCGTGGCGAGGCCGATCTCGACGCAGAACGAGGCCGCGGGACGCCCGACGTTCAGGTACCAGTGGTCGGCGCCCGGCGGCAGCTCGACGTCGAAGGACTGCCACGCGTTGTCGCCGGTGAAGGTGATGAAGGTGACGTCGTAGACGCGCAGCAGCTCGCGTGCGCCTTCCGCCTCGGCGCCGAGGGCGCGCAGCGCGTGGACGCGGGTGGCAGGGGTGATCTCCCAGTAGGTGAACGTCCACCACGGGTCGCGCGGCAGGAGCACGATGCGGTCGCAGCCGTAGGCGCGCGGCAGCTCGCCGCTCTCGCGGTCGGCGTAGCGCGCCGCCGGCTCGCGCGGCGGGCTGAGGTAGTACTTCGCCTCCTCGACCCGGGACTGCGGGGCCGCCTCGCCCGCACCCGGCTGGTCGGCGGGAGGCGGGTCGCCGGTGGGCGCGTGCGGTGCAGGACCAAGGCCGGCCAGGCGGGCGAGCGGGTCGACCACCTGGGCGCCGATTCTGCGCGCCACGCTCCGGCCGCAGTCGAGCCAGCCGCCCACCAGCTCGAGCCCGGCACCGAGCTTCTC
>JBKPBB010000380.1:0-2737 GCA_046744245.1 Thermodesulfobacteriota bacterium | reverse complement strand
GGCACGAACTCGTCCTCGCCGCGCCAGCAGGCGAGCAGCCGCGCGGCGAGCGCGTCCACCTCGGCGGCGTTCGCGAACAGCCCCGCGTGCCCGGCCACGCCCCCCATGGCGTAGGCGTTGTCGTCGTGCACCTCGCCGCAGAGGATGCGCTGGCGCCACGGGCAGCGCTCCGTGGGCGCGATCAGGTCGGTCACCGGCGTGAGCCTTCGGGTGCGCACCGCGGTCAGGTCGACGAAGGCGCTCGCGCGGAGCCCGAGCGGCCGGAAGATGCGCTCGTGGCAGAAGCGGTCGAGCGGCATGCGCGAGAGCAGCTCGATCAGCTCGCCGAGCAGCATGAAGCCGAGGTCGCTGTAGACGCTGCGCGCGCCGATCTCGTACTCGGGCCGCTCGCGGTGGATCTGCTCGTAGACCCACTCCTTGGCGCCACGGCTGGCGAGGAAGTTGAGCCGCCCCTGGTGCTCGATGCGGTCGATCTCGCGCGAGAAGGGCCGCCAGCCCGGGAGGCCGGAGCAGTGCGCGAGGAGGTGGCGGAAGGTGACGTGCGTCTTCCCGTGCACGCCGAAGTTGTGGAAGAAGCGCGTGACGCGATCGTCGAGCTGCACCTTCCGCTCCTTCACGAGCAGCATGAAGGCGGTGGCGGTGGCGAGCGGCTTGGTGAGCGAGGAGAGGTCGAAGATCGTGTCGGGCTGCATCGGTGTGCGCGTGGGCTCGAGGCTCCGGCAGCCAAAGGCGGCGTGGTAGAGGACGCGGCCCCCCCGCGAGACCAGGATCACGGCGCCCGGGAACGCGCCCGCGGCGGCGCCCTCCTCGATCTCCCGCCCGACGCCCGCGAAGTCCACGTCAGACGACCGCCGCCTCGAGCGCGGTGAGGCGCCCGCGCTCGGTGTCGAGCGCGACCTCGACGCCGAAGGGGAGCGCCAGGTTCTCCGCGCGTGCGCCGCCCGGAGCGTGCCCCGAGGGCAGGCCGAAGGCGATCGGGCAGGGCAGGTCGCCGACGCACGCGCGCACGACGTCGAGCGGGCCCACGCCGTCGACCGGCGGGCACGCCGCCATGGTGCCGAAGACGAGGCCCGCGACGCGCTCGAACGCGCCCGCCTGGCGGAGCTGCGTGAGCATGCGGTCGAGGCGGTAGGGCCGCTCGGCGACGTCCTCGAGGAAGAGGACCGTGCCGTCGGTGTCGGGCGCCCAGGGCGTGCCGAGCGCCGCCACCAGCACCGCGAGGCAGCCGCCGACCAGACGTCCGGTGGCCTTGCCGGGCCGGATCGCGATCGGCGCCTCGGCCTCCCAGCGCCACGCGGGGTCGGTGAGCAGGGTTTGCAGGTGCGCGGCAGAGCGCTCGGAGAGACCGCGTGCCATGTCGTCCGCGACCATGGGGCCGTGCACGGCGAGCACGCCCGCCTCGACCGCCGCGCCGAGCAGCGCCGTCGCGTCGCTGTAGCCGATGATCGGCTTCGGCTGACGCGCGAGCCTGCCCAGGTCGAGGCGGGGGAGGAGCCGCTGGCTTCCGTAGCCGCCGCGCGCGCAGAAGATCGCCCGCACGCGGGCATCGTCGATCATCTGCACGAGGTCGACGAGGCGCTCCTCGTCGCTCCCCGCCAGGTACGCCTGTCGCTTCAGCACCGCGCTCCCTACCTGGACGCGCAGCCCCCAGCCCTCGAGCACCGCCACCCCCGCGCTCAGGCGCTCGCCGTCGACGGCGCCCGCGGGTGCGATCACGCCGACCACGTCTCCGCTCCGGATCCGGGGAGGCTTGCGGATCGGCGCGCGCTTCAACTTCGCGCCGAGATACCGGCTGCACCCCATCAAGTCAAATCGTTCCCTTGCAAATCGAGCGCCAGCCGCCTAGGTTTTCGCCATGCGGCCGTCTCCCGCACAGATCGAGCGGGTGGCCGAGAGCCTCGTCAGGCGGCTCGTGCAGGCCCAGCTGCTCGAGCCCGACGCGCCCGAGGAGACGATCCGCGCGCGCTTCGCCGCGATCCTCGGTCGCAACTTCGAGGAGGAGGCGGAGATCGAGCGCGAGGCGAGCGCCGAGGCCGAGCGCCTGGTCCGCAAGGGCGCCCCGGGCGTCCGCCGCGAGGACCTCGACCTGCGCCGGGTCGAACAGCTCGTGAAGCAGCGCATCGCACAGCAGCGGGGGTTCGCGCTGTGACGCTCTCCGAGGCGCGCCTCTCGTTCCTGTCCCACGCCCTCCTGAAGGCCGTCACGGGTGAGAAGCTCGGGCGCGTCCGCAACGAGCGGCTCTTCCTCGCCGAGACGAAGCGCGGGCTCACCGAGGGCTTCTCCCTCGACGGCCGCCTGGACCAGCTCGCCCGGGCCCGCATGCCGAAGCGCGTCGTCCCCGGCAGCCGCGAATGGGACGTCCTCTACCGCCGCTACTACGAGGAGGAGCGCCGCAAGCTCGGCCAATAGCCAGGGCCACGAGCTCGGACCCCAGCCCGCGCAAGAATACCCGCCCCAAAAAGCTGGGGGAGGCCCGGCGCCGGGAGGCGCCAAGCCGGCCGACGGGGTCCGGGGCGGCGGCGAAGCCGCCCGGGCGGCGGAGCGAAGCGCGGCAGGAGCCGCGCGAGCACCGGACGGGCCCCGAGCGAGTACGCCCGCCCCACCAGCGGCGGAGGCCGAGCGCGAGAGCGCTCACGCCGGCCGACGGGGTCTGGGGCATCGGAGGAGCGCAGCGCGGCGGGAGCCGCGCGAGCACCGGACGGGCCCCCAGAATCGGAGGCCGAGCGCGAGAGCGCTC
>JBKPBB010000299.1:0-3100 GCA_046744245.1 Thermodesulfobacteriota bacterium | reverse complement strand
TCGACGACTGCCTCGCGAAAGCGCGCGAGCTGTCCGGGGTCCATCATGTACTGGCCGGCCGCGACGAACACCTCCGTGGCGCCGAGGTGCACGTACAGCGCCGCCGGAGCGGAGGGCCCCCGACCTGCGCCGTCGATCGCGACGTAGCCGCCGATGTGCGTCTTGTAGGGCGACTTGTCCCTGGAGAAGCGGACGTCGCGGTGGATGCGGAAGACCTTCGGCTCTCCGAGCGGATGGTGCGGAAAGAGCGCGTCGATGCGCTCCCGGACCTCGGCGAGGAGCGCCTTCATCGGCGCCAGCCAACCGAGCTCGTACTCCCCGCGGTGCGCCTCGAACCACTCGCGGCGTTGATTGCGAGCGAGGGCACGGAAGAACCGCCCGTCGCGGTCGGCGAAGCCCTCGAATCCGGGCGATGCGGCGCGCACGGCCCTCGCCATGTCGCTGCCCAATACGTCGAACCGCTGGCCGGGACAAGGTAGCGCGAGGCGCGCGCCAGCACCGGCGCGGGGGCTGAAGGACGCCGGCCGCGCCAACGCGGGTGGAGCGTGGCGCTTGCGTCCGCTCCCCCGCTCCGACATCAGCGAGAGCGGTGACCCCGGACGAGCCGAATGCCGCTCCCGCCGACCGTGCGCCGTCGGCCACTCGACACGACCTGCAGCTCGGGCGGCGGCTCTTCCATCTCGCGAACGGGGCGTCGACCGCCACGGCCTACATGCTCCTCTTCACGCACGAGCAGGTGATCCACATCTTCGGGACGATCGCGTGCATCGTCTACGTCGTCGATCGCGTCCGGATCGCGTATCCGGAGGCCGTCATGCGCCGCGCGCCGTGGGTGAACCGGCTGTTCGTGCGCGCCGAGGAGCAGGTGCGCGAGTCGGCGATGATCCCATATGCGATCGCCGTGCTGCTGACCATCCTCACCGTCCCGAAGAGGGCGGCGCTCGTCGCCATCTACACGCTCGCCATCGCCGACCCGCTGGCCGCCGTCGTCGGCATCCGCCTCGGCCGCCGGCGCATCGCGCACAACCGGAGCCTCGAGGGCTCCCTCGCGTTTTTCGGAGCGACGCTCGTGATCGCGGCGCTCGTGCTCGGCTGGGGCGCCGACGCCCCGGCGCTCGCGATCGCCGGGGCGGCCGGCACGGTCGCGCTCGCCGCGGCCGGGTGCGAGCTCCTGCCGCTGCGCATCGACGACAACTTGACGATCCCGCTCTTCGTGGGCTTTACCACCTGGATCGTCGCCGCGCTGTTCGCGGTGCCGCTGACCTGAGCGACCCCGCCGGGCGCGGGCGGCGGGAAGAGCGTTGACGCACCCGCGCCGAGGCGCGCTACAATCGCGCCCGGAGGGACGAGCCATGGCGCGCATCGACGGCGGCGAGATGCTGGTCCGCGTCCTGGAAGCGCAGGGCATCCGCGAGGTGTTCACGCTGCACGGAGGTCACCTCGACGCGATCTACCAGGCGGCGCGGGGACGGGGCATCCGTTGGATCGACACCCGCCACGAGCAGGCCGCGGGGCACGCGGCCGACGGCTGGGCACGCACCACCGGCCGGGTCGGCGTCGCGATGGTCACCGCCGGGCCGGGCGTGACCGACGTCGTCACGGCGGTCGCGAACGCCTACCTCGACTGCATCCCGACGCTGTTCATCGCCGGGGCCGCGCCGCTGCGCGACGCCGAGACGCTGCCGCTGCAGGGCGGCTTCGACCAGGTGGCACTCATGCAGCCCATCACCAAGTGGGCGCATCGCGTGACCCACACCCACCGCATCCCGGACCTGGTCGCGCAGGCCCTGCGCACAGCCACCACGGGCCGTCCCGGCCCCGTCTTCCTCGAGATCCCGATCGACGTGCTCTTCGCGCGCGCCGACGAGGCGAAGGCGGCCTTCCCGGCGCGCGTCCATCCCGAGGCGGCTCCCGCGCCGGCGCCCGAGGCCCTGACCCGCGCCCTCGACTGGCTCGCGGCGGCCGAGCGGCCGGCGATCATGGCCGGCGGCGGGGTGTGGTTCTCCGGGGGCGGGCCGGCGCTGCTCGCGTTTGCCGAGCGCACCGGGGTGCCGGTGTTCGCGAACGGCAAGGCCCACGGCGTCGTGCCGGCGGGCCATCGCCTGTGCGGCGGCGGGTTCGGGACGCTCGCGGTCCTCGCGCAGAGCGGGACGCCGCCCGACGTCGTGCTCCTCCTCGGCGCGCGCCTCGGGCTCTTCACCGGCGGCCAGGGCGGCGGCTTCCTCGCCCGGACGCCCCGCCTGATCCAGGTCGACATCGAGGGCGCCGAGATCGGGCGGAACCGCGACGTCGCGCTCGGCATCGTGGCCGACTGCCGCGAGGCGCTGCGCGCGCTCGAGGCGGCCGCCAGCGAGCGCCGCTGGCCGGAGCGGAGCGCGTGGCAGGACGCCGTACGCGACGCCCGGGAGATCCCGCGCCGGCTCTTCGCGTCCGCGCTCGAGGGCGACGCGGCTCCCATCCACCCCTTCCGGCTGGCGCACGAAGTGGCGCGCGCGGCCGGGCCCGAGGCGATCCTGGTCGCCGACGGCGGCGAAACCGCGAGCTGGATGGAGCTGGCCGCCGACGTGCGCGGCGGCGGCCGCTGGCTCTCCCACGGCTACCTCGGCTGCCTCGGGACCGGGATGCCCTTCGCCATCGCGGCCAAGGTGGCCCACCCGGCGCGGCCCGTCGTCTGCGTGGTCGGCGACGGCAGCGTGGGGCTCAACTTCGCCGAGTTCGACACCATGGTGCGCCACCGGCTCCCGATCGTGACCGTGGTGAACAACGACCGGCAGTGGGGCATGTCCGCCCACGGCCAGGACCTGATCTACGGCGAGGGGCGGCGCGTCGTGACCGATCTCGCCCCCAC
Source organism: Thermodesulfobacteriota bacterium (assembly GCA_046744245.1). Taxonomy (GTDB): domain Bacteria; phylum Desulfobacterota; class Binatia; order DP-6; family DP-6; genus DP-6. The sequence continues at coordinate 252 of JBKPBB010000299.1, read as the reverse complement.
CCGCTACGACCTGGCGGCGGCCGGCTTCGGCTGCCACGCGGAGCACGTCGAGGAGCCCAGGGAGCTCGCGCCGGCGCTGGCGCGCGCGCTCGCCGCCGGCCGCCCCGCCTGCGTGAACGTGCTCACCGACCCGAGCGTCATCTCCCCGATCACGATCGCGATGGTCGGCTCGCCGCGCCCGGCGCCGGCGACGGCCGCTACCGAGAAGGAGCGCGTCCGGGTGCCGTACTACCCGGACCTGGAGCAGGAGTA
>JBKPBB010000476.1:0-13371 GCA_046744245.1 Thermodesulfobacteriota bacterium | reverse complement strand
GCGCGTTTCGCGCGGCACGGGAAAAACCACGAGGCGCTCGCTGCGGGCCTCGGCGCGCTGGGCCTCGCGCTCGCCGCCGAGGAGGGTCACCGCCTGCCGATGCTGAACGCGGTCACCGTGCCCGACGGCGTCGACGAGGCGCGGGTCCGGACGCGGCTCCTCGCCGAGCACGGCATCGAGATCGGCGGCGGGCTCGGGCCGATGAAGGGGAAGGTGTGGCGCATCGGCCTCATGGGAGAGTCGAGCCGGCGTGCGCACGTGTTGACGCTCCTCGCTGCGCTCGAGGACGCGCTCCGCGCCGAGGGACGGCGCGTGCCCCCGGGGGCCGCGCTCGCCGCGGCGCAGTCCGTGTACGCGGCGTGAGCCGGGCCCGGCTGGCGCTCTGCTGCCTCGTCCTCGCCGGCTGCGCCCTGCTCCGTCCGCGGCCTTCGGGCCCGCTCGTCCCGGCGGAGCTCCCGCCGCTCGAGGACGACCTCGACCTCGCCTCGCTGCGCGCCGCGATCGAGCGGACGCGGCCCGTCTACGCACGCGCCGGCGACGCGGCCACCGCGGCGGCGGCCGACCGGCTGCTCGCGATCCTCGACTCGACCATCGACCCGAAGGCCCGCCGCGCCGCCGTCGCTCGGGACTTCCGGGTGGTCCGCTTCCGCGACCGGGTCCTCCTGACCGCCTACTACGAGCCCGAGCTCGCGGCGCGTTTCGCGCGCGATGCGAACTTCCGTCACCCCCTCTACGCCCGGCCACCGGACCTGGTCGACGTCGAGCCCCGCACGCTCGACGAGACGTGCACGTGCCGCCGCCTCTCCGGCCGCGTCGAAGGCGGGCGCCTCGAGCCCTATCCGTCGCGCGCCGACATCGAGGGCGGGGCGCTCGCCGGGCGGGGGCTCGAGCTGGCGTGGGCTGCCGACCCGGTCGCCCTGTTCGTGCTGCACGTGCAGGGTTCGGGGCGGCTTCGGCTGGACGACGGCACGCTCGTCGGCGTCCGCTGGGCGGGCTCGAACGGGCGCCCGTATCGCAGCGTGGCGCAGGCGCTCGTCGCGCGCGGGCTTCTCCCCGACGAGCACACCACGCTGCCCGACGTGCGTCACGCCCTCGAGGCCCTGTCGCCCGCCGAGCAGGCCGCCGTCCTCGCCGCCAACGAGCGCTACACGTTCTTCCGACTCGCCGAGGGCGGGGCCGTCGGCAGCCTTGGCGTCGAGCTGACGCCGGGACGCTCGCTCGCGACCGACCCCCGCCTGGTTCCCCCGGGAGCGCTCGCGTATCTGGAGACCCCCGGCGCCCACCGCTTCGCCGTGAGCCAGGACGCGGGCGCCGCGATCGTGGGCGCGCACGTGGACCTCTTCCTCGGCGCGGGCGCGGAGGCCGAGGAGCGCGCCGGGCGCACGCGCGAGCGCGGCGACCTCTATCTCCTGCTGCCGCGTTGAGAAGTCGGTGAGCGGGGCGTGCGCTACCGCTGCACCGACACCGCCACCGGCACCAGCTCGACCGGCCGCCCCTGCCCGATCGACGAGCCCAGGAACGACAGCAGCCACGCCGTCGTGTACTTGGCCGTGAACAGCTTGTGGACCGCCTCGATCCGCTGCGGAGCCGTGACCATCACCGCCCGCACGCGGAAACTGTACCCGTCCTGGCGAACGACTGCGGCCGGGGTCTTCGTCAGGTTCCGGTACCAGTCGGTCTTTCCGTCCTTGCCTGCCTGAACGACGATCTTGCCGTCCTCGACCACGAACCAGACCGGCTTCTTGTGCTCCTTGCCGGTCTTGCGGCCGGTGGTGGCGAGCTCGACGGTCGAGGCGCCCTTGATGCGATCGAGGGCGGCGGCGACCTCGGGCAGCGGTGCCTCGTCGGCGGCCGCCGCGGCCACGACCCCGAGCACACAGACCAGCGCGGCCGCCGCGGTGCGCATCACGCTTCCTTGGGCTTCAAGAACAGGGACACGGCGCGCGAGACCATCCCGCGGGGCACGAAGCGCAGCGCCCCGGTCATGAGGCTGTTCATCGTGCCGTTCACGAGGACCGGCCCTCGCCCGACCTGGCGCACCGCCTGGTCCGCCACCTGCTCCGCCGACATCCACGCGAATCCGGGGACGCCACTCACGTCGACCGCGGCCTTCTCCTGGAACTCGGTGCGCGTGAAGCCGGGACACACGCAGAGCACCTGCACGCCGGTGCCGCGCAGCTCGGCGGCGATCCCCTCCGAGAAGCTCAGCACGAACGCCTTGGTCGCGGCGTAGGTCGCCATGTACGGTCCGGGCGCGAAGGCACCCATGGAGGCGATGTTCATCACCACGCCCGCCTTGCGCGCGACCATCGCGGGCAGGCAGCGCCCGGTCAGTTCCACCAGCACCTCGACGTTCAAGCGGATCTCGTCGAGCTCGCCCTCGACGGGGAGCCGGTCGAAGCGGCCGCTCGTGCCGAAGCCGGCGTTGTTGACCAGCCAGTCGACGGTGAGCCCGCGGCGCTCCACGTCCTCCACCAGCTCGCGCGCGGCACCGGGCTTGACGAGGTCCTTGGCGATCGCGTGAGCCGCCACCCCGTGCGCGTCCTCGAGCTCGCGCGCCAGGGCCTCCAACCGCTCGGCGCGCCGCGCCACGAGCACGAGATGCCGGCCGTCGCGCGCGATGCGGCGAGCGAGCGCCTCGCCGATGCCGCTCGAGGCGCCGGTGACGAGCGCGACCGCCTGCGCCATGGAATCACCTCCGCGTGGGCGTTGGGCAGTCCCGCTTAGCACGGAGCCGCCGCCGTTGACAGCCTCGGGGCGACTGGCCATGACGGGCGCGTCCATGGCCCTCTTGACCGCGGCAGAGTTCACGGAGGCGGTCGGCGCGCTCGCCGAGCACTACGGCGTCGAGCGGCTGCGCGAGCGGCTGGCGCGCCTGAACGCCTTCACCTCGCGCCGGGGCCTCAACACCGCGGCCGCCCTCGCCGAGCGGCTCCATCTCCTGACCGGGGGGCTCCGGCGCCAGGTACCGGCGACGTACGCCTTCTCGCAGGTGTGGCACGAGATGGTCGGCGCCCGCCTGGGCGAAGAGGGCGAGAAGCGGCTCGAGGGCCTCGCCGATCAGGTGAACGCCTGCCTCGGCGAGCGCGACGCGATCGTGCCGGGCAAGGAGGCGGACCTCGACCGCGCGCTCGCGGCGTACCGCGACGCGCTCGCGGCGGCGACCGGGCCGGAGGTCGCGCGCCTCGACATGCTGCTCAAGGCGGTGCCCGAGGTGGCGGAGCGCCTGCGACGGGGTGCGGCCCCGGAGCCCGACGAACCGGCGCCGGCAGCGTAGATGGCGCACGCCACGCTGACCGTCCCCGAGGAGCGCCTCCCGGTCGTCGAGGAGGCCGAGCTCGTGGTGGTGGGCGGCGGCTCGGCGGGCACCGCCGCGGCCATCACCGCGGCGCGCGCCGGGCTCCGCACCGTGCTGGTCGAGGACTCGCCCTTCCTCGGCGGCATGTCGACGGGCGGCTGCGTCGGGACCTTCTGCGGATTCTACTACCGCGAGAGGAGCGGCGACCTCGTTCGCCTGGTGGGCGGCTTCCCCGCCGAGGTCGCGGACCGTCTCGCCGCGCGCGGCCTCTGCTACGGCCCGGTGCCGTTCAAGACCACGGCGGCGCTGCCCTACGTCCCGTGGGGGCTGAAGACGCTCTACGATCAGATGGCCCGTGCCGAGGGCGCGCTCACCGTCTACCTCCATGCCCGCTTCGTGCGCGCGCTCGTGCACGACGGCGCCATCGACGCGGTGACCGTCGCCACGCGAGGCGGTCCGGTGGCGATGAAGGCCGCCTACTTCATCGACGCGAGCGGCGACTCGCTGCTCGCCCTGGCCGCCGGCGCCCCCACCGAGAAGGGCGAAACGCTCCAGTACCCCTCGATGATGTTCTACATGCAGCGCGTCGACCTCGAGAAGGCGCTGCCACACCTGTTCTCGCTGAGCGAGCTGCTCGAGAGGCACTTCGACACCGCCGGCCTGCCGCGCCGCTCGGGCAACATCATCCCGACCGGGCGCCCCGGCGAGGTGCTGGTCGCGATGAGCCGGGTCGGGATCGCGGGCCGCCCGCTCGATGCGAGCGACGCGGCCGAGCTGACACTCGGCGAGATGCTCGGGCGCGAGCAGGCCGAACGCTGCGCCCACTTCCTCCGCAGCCACATGCCGGGCTTCGAGGAGGCCTTCATCTCGGACACCGCCCCGCGGCTCGGGGTGCGCGAGACACGCCGTCTGCGCGGCCGCTACGCGCTCACCGAGGACGACGTGCTCGGCGGGCGGAAGTTCGAGGACGGCATCTGCCGCGTCGCCTGGCCGGTCGAGCTGCACGTCGCGAACGGGCTCACCGACTGGCGCTTCCTCGACGACGGTCTCTGGTACACGGTGCCGTACCGCTGCCTCGTGCCGGTCGGCGTGCGCAACCTGCTCGCCGCCGGCCGCTGCCTCTCCGCGACCCGCGAGGGCTTCGCCTCGGCGCGCGTCATCGGCCCCTGCATGGGCGAGGGGCAGGCGGCCGCGCTCGCGGTCGCGATCGCGCACCCGAAGGCGACGGCCCTCGCCGACGTCGATCCGGCCGAGCTGCGCGCCCGGCTCACGGCGCTCGGCGTGCCCCTCTGAGGCGAACCTTGAGTCGCTGCCCCGGGCCGGTTAGCCTGGGTAGTTGGTGCCGGAGGGGGCAAGGAGGCGGATGCGATGCGCTCGTTACTGATTCTCACCACGCTCGTCGTCACGCTCGCGGGGCCGCCGTGCTCCCTTGCCACAAACTTCGACGAGGACACCTTCGAGCGGAAGTCGATCCCCGCCTACTCGATCCCGACGCCGCAGCGGGGCACCCTGCCGGCCGAGACCGTGATCGGCCAGGTCCGCCCCTACCGCATCCGCAAGGGCGACACGCTGATCGACCTCGCCCGCTACTACGACCTCGGCTACAACGAGATCGTCGACGCGAACCCGGGGATCGACCCCTGGGTGCCGCCCGCGGGTGCGACGATCCTGCTCCCCACCCAGTGGGTGCTCCCCTGCTGCACCTACGAGGGCATCGTGGTGAACATCCCCGAGATGCGGCTCTTCTTCTACCGCCGCGCGGCGGGGGACCCCCACACCACGATCGTCTACACGTACCCGGTCGGCCTCGGCCGCGACGACTGGCGCACGCCGAGCGGGAAGTTCAAGATCCGGGGCAAGACGGTCAACCCGCAGTGGAACATCCCCGAGTCGATCCGCAAGGAGCACATCGCCGAGCGCAACGATCCGCGCAAGTTCATTCCGGGCGGCGCACCCGACAACCCGCTCGGCAAGTACCGCCTCGAGCTCACCTTGCCGCTCTACGGCATCCACGGGACGGACATCCCGTGGGGGGTCGGGATGCAGGTGAGCCACGGCTGCGTGCGTCTCTACCCCGAGGACATCGAGCGCCTGTTCCCGCTCGTGCCGGTCGGCACCCAGGGCGAGTTCCTCTATCAGCCGGTCAAGGTCGGCGTGCGCGGCGGCGCGGTCTACGTGGAGACGCACCGGGACATCTACGGCTACGCGCCCGCGTTCTACCGCGAGGCGACGGCGGCGATCGCGCGGGGGGGGCTCGACGGCCGCGTCGACCAGAACCTCCTGCTCGCGGCCCTCGAGGACGAGGGCGGCATGCCGATCCGCATCACGCCCGAGGAGAACCCGCCGGCGCAGGTGCTCCCGATCGCGGCGACCGCGGGCGGCCGGCCCCGAGACAACGATGCTGACCGAGTTCCGCATACGGACGACCGCCAAGCGGGAGATGATTGATCTCACCGCCCGCGTGGCGGAGATCGTCGCCCGTGCCGAGGTGGTCGAAGGGCTGTGCAGCGTCTACACGCCGCACGCCACGGCGGCGATCGTGATCAACGAGAACGACGATCCCAACGTGTGCGTGGACGTGCTCGACGCGCTCGACCGGCTCGTCCCGGCCGGCGTATGGCGCCACGACAGGGTCGACGGCAACGCCGCCTCGCACATCCAGGCGACCATCCTCGGCCCGGGCGAGACCATCCCGGTGCGCGCCGGGAAGCTTCTCCTCGGCACCTGGCAGGCGGTGATGCTGGTCGAGCTCGACGGCCCCCGCGACCGCCGCGTCGTGGTGACGGTCGCCTGACTGAACTCCCTGGGCCCCGTCGGCCGGCGTGAGCGCTCTCGCGCTCGGCCTCCGCCTACGCTGTCGCTTTGCGCAGATCGGCGGGCGCGGCCTCGGGCGTGACGAGCATCCGCGGACGGGGGCCGTACTGGTTCTTCTCGCGCCACTCTTTGAGCCCGCGGCGGACGTACTCCGCGTTGATCTCGAGCGTGTCGCAGATGTTCTCGAAGGCGAAGAGCCAGATGCGATCCGTGGACGTGACCCATTCGCGCGCCTCCTCGTACATCTGGCGGCCGCGAGGATCCCGCGAGTGCGCGTACTTCTGGTAGCAGTCGATCGCGTCCTCGAGGACGGCCAACATGAGGAGGCGCTCGCGCTCGAGCCCGCCCTCGCGACGGAAGGCCGCGAAGTACTGGGCCGGAAGGAGCACGTCCGGCTCGAAGAGACCGGCTAGCCGGTCATGCCCGGCCGAGAAGCCCCGCTTCCCTTTCGCAACCATCTTCCTCCCCCCTCCCATGGGCATCGTTCGCCGCCACCGGACGGGCGACCTCGGACCCCACGACTACCATGCCCCCGACTTACGGAAGAACACCCCCCAGGATGAAAAAGCCTGGGCCAAGAAATTAGCCGTTCTTATCCGAACGCGACGAGGAAGGCAAGGATTTTCTCGCGTAGAGCTGGACCACGGCGGCGGGGGCCCCGGTCAGGGGGCGGTCCGGGCCCGGGACGCAGTGGATGGAGCCGATCACCAGGTCCTCGCCCTCCGGGCCGGCAAAGCGGCGGGCCGTCCGCCGGTACCACTCCCCGGTGAAGGACGGGCGGCGGAAGAGGATGCGGGCCCGGCCGAAGTAATACCCCCCGGGCGGATGGCCCCGGCGGGCGAGCTGCTCAGCCGCGAAGGCCTCCATGACCCGGACGTACTCCATGGCATGGATGTGCTGGTTCGGGTCAGTCTGTTGGTAGGACCAGACGTGGGCCTCCCGGTCGGCCAGCTCCTCCCCGCCCCCGAACCCCCGCGGTGGGGTGAGCAGGTCCTCGAGCGTGAAGGGCCGGATCTGCCGCCGGGGCAGGTCGCCGAGGCCCAGCGAGGGATGCAGGACGCGGACCTTGCGCTTCTCGGGGTCCGGGTCGGGGCGCGTGAACACCGCCTGCTTGTGCGTGCCGCCCAGCCGTCGCCGCCGGCCGTCGGCGGGGTTGCTCGAGACCTCGGTCCACGCCTCGCTGATCAGCCGATCGACCGTTCCGTCGGGCGCAAGGTGCTTTCCCAGGTGGATGCGGACGTCCACCTGGACTGCCTCCCGGGTCTCGATCGGGAGGTCGGTCACCTCGATGTCGAGGTAATAGATCGGGAAGAACTGCCCCGTGCGCTCCTTGAAGTGCGGGCTCCCGATCTCGCGCGCCCAGAGCGTGTAGTGCGGCCGCCCGGTGAGACGCAGCATGCTGGTCAGCTTGACCGCGCCACGCTCGCTCAGGTCCTCGAAATACGGCGGCTCGTAGAAGGTGCCGCGGAACTCCGTGTCCGCGGTCCGCTCGCTCACCGCGACCCCGATCTGCGGAGGCGGATGACCTCGGCTTCCGTCTGGCCGCCGCGGCGCACGCCGAACAGCGAGAGCCCGAGGGCCCCCGCCGCGCACGCCGCCGCCGCGAGGTACGCTGCGGAGGCGTCGAAGCGGCTGAAGATGAGGCCCCCACCCGCCGGTCCGAGGACGCGGGCGCCCGCCGACAGGGACTGCGAGACCCCGAGCGCCTCGCCGTACACGGACTCCTCGACCGTCTTCGAGATCAGGCTCGAGAGCGAGGGGCTGGCGAGACCCTGCCCGCCCACGACCAGCGCGAGCGCCGTGAGCAGCCCGATCGCTGACCCTGCGAAGGGGATCCCGAGGAAACCCAGGCCGAGCGCGGCGCTGCCCAGGACGATCAGCGCGCGCTCGGGCAGCCGCCGGGCGAGCCGGCCCACGAGCCAGCCCTGGACGACCACCGCCACCAGGCCCATGTACACCCAGAGCCAGTCCACCTGCGCCTGGCTGTAGCCGTAGCGATCGGCCGCGAGCGAGAACGTTCCTTCGAGGACCGCGAAGCCGAGCGTCACGAGGAAGAAGACGGCGAGCAGGGCGGCGGCACCGGGCCGCGCCGCCGCATCCCGGAGGGAGGCGAGCGAGAGCGGGTGGCGAAAGGGCGCCGACCGGCGCACCGACCCCGGCAGCGACTCGGGCAGGCGGTAGGCGGCCAAGAGGACGTTGGCCAGGCAGAGGCCCGCGGCGAAGCCTTCGGGGACGCGCGGCCCGAGGAGCGAGAGCCCGCCGCCCAGCGCCGGTCCGATCACCATCCCGAGCCCGAAGGCAGCACCGATGAGCCCCATGCCGCGCGCGCGCTCGGCCGGGCCGGTCACGTCGGCGATGTACGCCTGTGCCACCGGGATGCTCGCGCCCGCCACGCCCGCGAGCACGCGTGCGAGGAAGAGCACCTCGAGCCGCCATGCGCCGGCGAGCAGGAGGTAGCTCATCGCCGACCCCGCCAGGCACATGAGCAGCACGGGCCGCCGTCCGATGTCGTCCGATATGCGCCCCCAGACCGGCGCGAAGACGAGCTGCATGAGCGAGTACACCGCGATCAGCGCGCCGGCGGTGAACGGCGTCGCGTTCATCTGCTCGGCGTAGATGGGCAGCAGCGGGATGACGATCCCGAAGCCCATGAGATCGATGAAGACGGTCAGGAAGAGGACGACGAGCGGCGAGCGGCCGGAGGATGCGAGGCGCGACACCGCGCGAGGAAACCGTAAAGGTTCCGGGCAGTCAAGCCGATCGCGCGCGCCGGCGTCAGCTGCGTTCGGCGCCGAACCGGCCGAGCCGGCGGATGAGCTGGCCCGCCTCGCGCAAGAGCGCCGCGCGCAGGCGCGGCGTCGTCGTCTCGAGGTAGCAGTCGCGCAGCGCGCGCAGGTTGCGCGCGAGCTCGCGAAGCCGCGCGCCGCTGCGTTGCGTGCGCGCGGCGGCGAGCGCCTCCGCCTCGCCCACGCGCTGCTCGATCACCCGCAGCGTCAAGTCGAGCGTCCGCCCGTCGCCGATGCCGAGCGCCGGGCGCGGACGCGCCGGAGCGGAGGTGCGGAATCCCTGCCGACGAAAGACGCCGACCACGACGCCCACAATGCGCACGCGCTCGGCCGCCACCACGAGCGGCAGCATGTTCGGGTTCGCGGGCTGGAGGCGAAGCCGCCCGTCGTTCTCCCGGCAGAGGCGCTTCACGGTAACGCCCCCGTCGACCTCCGCCACCACCGTCTGGCCGACGTCGGCTGTCTCGCGCGGCTCGACGATCAGGTAGTCGCCGTCGCGGATGCCCTCGTCGATCATCGAGGAGCCGCGCGCGCGGAGCGCGAAGACGGTGCGTCCGCCCCAGAGGGCCGCGGGCAGCTCGAGCGTGCCCTCGACCGGGAAGGCGTGGAAGGGCAAGCCGGCCGCCACAGTACCGAGGAGGGGGATCGCCACCGCCGGCCCCACCTGGACTTCGACCCCCTCCCACCCCACCTTCGCTGCCGCCCGCATGATCCCCCTCTCTCTCGGCATGTCCCGAATAGGCGAAACAAAGACGAAAGTCAACGAGGGGCCCCCAGTGGAACATGGACCCTTCGCCGGGGGAGCATGCCGCAGGGCCGGTGCGACATGCGCGTGAACTGCCCTCCCAACCTTCTCATCACGGGCCCACCGGGGATCGGCAAGACCACCGTCCTCGAGCGAGTGGTCGCGTCCCTCCCGCCCGCGGTGGCGACGGGATTCCTCACGCGCGAGCTCCGCGAGCGCGGCGTGCGGCAGGGCTTCGCCATCGAGACGCTCGACGGGCACACCGCCGTCCTTGCCAGCGTGCGCTCCGACACGGGGCCGCGCGTCGGCCGCTACCGCGTCCGTGTCGCGGCGCTGGACGCGGTGGCGGTCCCCACGCTTGCGGCCCGGCCGGGCGTCCGGCTCATCGTGGTCGACGAGATCGGCAAGATGGAGTCCCTGTCCAACCGCTTCGCCAATGCCGTCCGGACGGCGCTCGATTCCCCGGTCCCGCTGCTGGGGACCATTGCGCGCTCGGGCGCGGGGCTCATCGCCGAGGTGCGGCGGCGGCCCGACGTCACGCTCGTCGAGGTAACGCTCGAGAACCGCGACGGGCTGCCGGCGAAGATCGCTGGAATGCTCGGCTTTTGACGCTCCTCGGCGGACAGGCTTGTACGTCGGAGGGGCATTCCTGTCACCCCGCGACCCTCGGGCACCGCAGCGCGGCAGCCGGCCGCCGCGAGCGGCGTGCCCGATCAGGCTCCCCGCACGCGCATCGGCCTGGCACGCATTAAGCAAGGGGCCTCTCAGGCTCTCCAGAGCCGTCGTAGCTCGGGAGAGGCGCCATGCCCGAGCTTCCAGGTCAGCCCGTTCGCGCCCAACTCGCCAGACGCCCTGGCTGCGCGAGGCTCCTGCTCGATCACGTCCGGCGAGGCCAGGAGCTCGTGCGGCGTTTCGAGACGCGCTGGGACGATGAGGCAGGCGACGCCTACCGCGCCTGGCAGGACCACTCGCGGCAGCTGCTGCGGTTCCTCTTCATCGCGGACGAGATCTCCGAGCACCTGCGGGCCGTCTACGCGCGCATGTGCCTCCGCCATGCGCTTCGGGAAACGGATCAGCGCGAGGATCTGAAGACGGATCTCCGCGAGCTCGAGGCGGTGGCGGGCGAGCTCGGGCTCAAGGCGGGCGTCCTCGACTCCGATGCGGTGCGCGCCGGTTCGGAGCCGGGAGCGGACGGCAAGGTGCTCGTCGTGTACGGCAGGAACCGTGAGGTGAAGGAGCAGGTCGCTCGCTTCTTGATGAAGCTCGGTCTGGAACCGATCCTGCTCGACGAGCAGCCCGCCATGGGCCGTACCCTCATCGAGAAGCTCGAGGCGCAGGCCGAGATCGCCTTCGCCGTCGTCATCCTGACCGGCGACGACGTGGGCGGGCTCGCCACCAAGCCCCGCACGCTCCGCCCGCGGGCCCGCCAGAACGTGCTCTTCGAGCTCGGCTTCTCGGTCGCCAACCTGACCCGCGAGCGCGTGTGCGCGCTCTACCAGGAGGGGGTCGAGCTCCCCTCCGACATTCACGGAATCGAGTACACGCCGCTCGACCCGGCCGGCGCCTGGCGGGCGAAGCTCGGCCGTGAGCTCTACGAGGCCGGCTTCCGGTTCGACCCGCTGAAGGTCCTGGTCTAGTGTGCTGTCTGGCGCCGACGCCCCGAGCTATCCCCGGTACTCCGCGAACGCGATCAGGCGCTCCACCCGCCGGTCCCACTCGCCGTTCCACTTCTCGGCGATGACGCGGGCCGGGGAGCGGCCCATGGCGAGCTGCTCGCCCATCCGCTCCAGGTACACGCGCTCGTCACGGCCGGCGCGGTCGAGGTCCTGCTGGCGGCGGAGCCCCTCCTCGGCGATGGCGTAGAGCTCGCGCGCGAGCTCGATCACCTTGACGCCCTTGAAGTGCGCGAGCAGCGCCTCGCGGTGCACGTCCCCCCAGAGCGCGACGCGCTCCTCGAAGCTCCAGCGTTTGACCAGGTCCCAGGCCGCCTCGAGGCAGTCCTGGGTGTAGAACACGCCCTTCACCAGCGCGGGCAGCGCGAGCATGCGCTCGGGCGGCTGGCTGTCGGCGGAGCGGATCTCGATGTAGCCCTTGAGCCGCACCTCGGGAAAGAGCGTGGTCAGGTGCAGGTTCCAGTCGTCGAGCGTGGCGCGCTCCCCGGCGGCGCCCTCGGCCAGGAAGCGGCGGAACGGGACGCCGGTCACCTCGGTCCGGTACCGTCCGCCGCGCAGGATGAAGTAGAGCGGCACGTCGAGCGCCCACTCGACGTAGTCGGCGAAGCCCGCGCCCGCGCGGAAGACGAAGGGCAGGAGCCCGCAGCGCGCGCGGTCGGTGTCGGTCCAGATGTGGCCGCGGAAGCTCATGTAGCCGTTCAGGCCGCCGTCGGAGATCGAGGAGTTGGCGAACATGGCGTTCACGAGCGGCGCGATCCCCATGCCGACACGCAGCTTCAGCATCGCGTCCCGCTCGTCGCCGTAGTCGATGTTGGCCTGCACCGTCGCCGTCTGCTTCATCATACGCTGGCCGAGCGTGCCGACGCGCGTCATGTACGGGCCCATGATGCGGTAGCGCTGCTTCGGCACCCACTCGATCTCGTCGAGCGGGCTCATCGGCTGCATGCCGAGACCGAGGAAGGCGATGCCGAGCTCGCCGCCGACGCTCACCACCTCGCGCACGTGGGTGGCGAGCTCCGCCTGCGTGCAGTGGATGGTCGGGCACTGCTCGCCCGAGAGCTCGAGCTGCGCGCCCGGCTCGAGGGTGATCGACGCGCCCTCGCGCGCGAGCGCGACCACGCGCCCGTCCTCCTCCTTGGGCTCCCAGCCGTAGCGCTCGGCCAGCCCGCGCAGCACGGCCTCGATGCCGCGCGGGCCGGAGAAGGGCGCGGCCCTGCCGCTCGCGCGTTCGACCGCGACCTTTTCGTACTCCGTGCCGATCATCCAGCGCTCGCGCGGCTTGCCCGCCCGGTGGAACTGCTCGACGAGCTGGTCGACCGACTCGATGGGGACGGCCTGCGCGCTGGCCCGGAAGTCGGTCATCGGGGCGGGCGTACGTTAGCCAGCCGGTTCGGCTGTCGCAAGGTAAGTCACGGGGCGCGACTCACCGGTCAGCTCCCGGTCGGGCAACGCGGTCGGGGGCTACGAGAGTTACCGAGGCGGGCCGGCCTGGCTCGTCCGCGCCGAGTCCTCACCCGGCGTCGAGATCGGTCCACTTCCCGCCCCGGAGCCTGTCGATCGAGAGCGGCCCCGCGCCGGTCAGCATGAGCGACACGGCCATCGCCAGGTAGCCCAGGTTGCACTCGAAGCCGTTTTTCACCCCCGGCGCGTCGAACCAGTTCATGAAGAAGCCGTTGTGGATGTGCACCAGGAAGATCGCGCCGGTCATGACCGCGGCGATCCCGAAGGCGGCGAAGCGCGTGAGGCAGCCGAAGAAGACGCCCATGCCGCCGAAGAACTCCGCCGCGATCACGAGCATGGCCACGGGCGCCGGCATGCCCTGCTTGGTGAACGCCTCGACCGTGCCGCTGAACCCCTGGCCGCCCCACCAGCCGAGCATCTTCTGCGCCCCGTGTGCGAAGAAGATCACCCCGAGCGCGAGCCGGATGACGAGCGGTCCCAGGCGCGTCATGCGAGCCTCCTCGGCCGTCCGCGGGGACGGCGCCGTCAGAACGTGATCACGCCGCGCGCCACCTCGCCCTTCTCCATGGCGGTGAACGCCTCGCTCACCTGGGC
>JBKPBB010000368.1:0-18890 GCA_046744245.1 Thermodesulfobacteriota bacterium | reverse complement strand
CTGGGAGAGCCATGAGCGGCGGATCCGTACTGCCGCTGCTGCTCGCTCTTGGCCTCGCGCCGCTGCTGCTCGGTGTGATCAATCGGACGAAGGCCGCCGTCGCGGGACGGGTCGGCCCGCCGCTGTTCCAGCCCTACCACGACCTCCGGAAGCTCATGGCGAAGGGTGCCGTGTACAGCCGGACGACCAGCTGGGTGTTCCGGGCCGGACCCGTGATCGGATTGGCGGCCGTCGTCGTGGCGGCCGCCCTCGTGCCCCTCGGCGCCCCAGCCCTCGTGGCCTTCCCGGGGGACCTCCTTCTGTTCGCGTACCTCCTCGCTCTCGCGCGCTTCTCGACGGTGATCGCCGCGCTCGACACGGGATCCAGCTTCGAGGGCATGGGCGCGAGCCGCGAGGTGACGTTCTCGACCCTGGCGGAGCCCGCGCTCCTCCTCGCTCTGGCGGCCATCGCGCGGAAGACGGGAAGCCTGTCGCTGTCGACGATGCTGCCCCACGTGACGGTCGGCGTCTGGGCGCAGGCCGCGCCGCCCCTCGCCCTGGTCGCCCTCGCCCTCCTGGTCGTGTTCCTCGCCGAGAACGGCCGCATCCCGGTTGACGACCCGGCGACCCATCTCGAGCTCACGATGATCCACGAGGTCATGGTGCTCGATCACGGCGGCCCGGACCTCGCCTGCATCCTCTACGGGAGTGCCCTGAAGCTCTGGCTCTTCGGCGCGCTCCTCATCGGTCTCGCGCTCCCGGTCCACAGCGGCCACCGCTGGCTCGATGCCGGCGCGCCGGCCCTGGGCATGCTGCTTCTCGCCGTGCTGACGGGACTCGTCGAGTCGTCCATGGCGCGGCTCCGCCTGCTCTCCGTTCCGAGGCTCCTCGTCGGCGCCGGGGTGTTGTCGGTGCTCGCCCTGCTCCTGGTCTTGCGGTGATCACCGTGAGTGGCTGGGCCGACACCGTCCTCGTCTGCATCGTGTTGACGAGCTTCGTGCTGCTCGGCTCGAGCCGCCTCGGTGCCTGTATTCGGGTGGTTGCATTTCAGGGGGTCCTGCTCGGGTTCCTGACGCTCGCGGCCCGCCAGGACGACCCATCGCTGCGCGCCCCGATCCTCGCCCTGGTGAGCACCGGACTCAAAGGGGTCGCCTTCCCGTGGCTGCTGTTGCGCGCACTCCGCGACGCGAACGTGCGCCGCGAGGTGGAGCCGTTCGTGGGCTACGGCCTGTCGATGCTCATCGGCACGTCCTTCCTCGCCGGATCGCTCTGGCTGGCCGGGAGACTTCCTCTCCCGAGTCCCACGATTTCCCCCCTGGTGGTCCCGGTGGCGCTCTTCACGATGCTGGTCGGCCTGTTCTTGATCGTCAGCCGACGCAAAGCCCTGACGCAGGTCCTCGGCTATCTCGTGCTGGAGAACGCGATCTATGCCTTCGGCGTCGGGCTCGTGGAGGGGACCCCGATGGTGGTCGAGCTCGGCGTGCTGCTCGACCTGTTCGTGGCCGTGTTCGTCATGGGCATCGCGGTGTTCCACATCAACCGCGAGTTCGACCACATCGATGCCGACCGGCTGAGCGCGCTCAGGGACTGGGCGGGATGATCCCGAGCCTGCTCCTGATTCCGGCCGTGGGCGGCGTGCTGGCGTACTTCGTGCGGCGAGCCGGCCCGCGCCGCGCGCTGCTGGTCCTCGCCGCGGTGGCCCACGCAGGCATGACGGCGGCGACCTGGGTCGTCGAGCCCGCGCCGGCGTGGGGCGGCTGGCTCGAGCTCGACGCCCTCGGTCGAATGTTCCTGACCATCACCAGCGCGCTGTTCCTCGCCGCCGCCCTGTACGGCGTCGCCTACCTGCGCGAGGAGGGGCACGGAGAACGGAGGGACGTCGAGGAGGGCTTCCTGTTCGACAACGCGCCCGAAGCGACCTTCACGGCCTGCCTGCTGCTCTTCCTGGCCGCGATGACGCTCGTCACGGTGAGCCAGGGATTCGGGCTCCTCTGGGTGGCGGTGGAGGCCACCACGCTGGCGAGCGCGCCGCTGATCTACTTCCATCGGCACCACCGTTCGCTCGAGGCGACGTGGAAGTACCTGCTGATCTGCTCCGTCGGGATCGCGCTCGCGCTGCTCGGCAACTTCTTCCTCGCGGTCGCCGCCTCCGGCCACGGCGGCGCCTCGGTACGCCTGGTCCTCCCCGACTTGATCGCGCGCGCACCCGGGCTCCGGATCGTGTGGCTCAAGGCGGCGTTCCTGCTCTTCCTGGTTGGCTACGGCACCAAGATGGGTCTGGCTCCGCTGCACACGTGGCTCCCCGACGCGCACAGCGAAGCGCCCTCCGTCGTCTCCGCGCTGCTGTCCGGCGCGCTCTTGAACTGCGCCCTCCTCGGCATCGTCAGGGTCCAGCAGGTGTGCGCGGCGGCGGGGCAGGCGGCCTTCGGCCGGGGGCTGCTGGTGGGGTTCGGCCTTCTCTCGATGGCCGTCGCGGCGGTCTTCATTCTCGGCCAGGCCGACTACAAGCGGATGCTCGCTTACTCGAGCGTCGAGCACATGGGCATCCTGACGCTCGGAATCGGCCTTGGCGGAGGGGGAACGTTCGGCGGGATGCTCCACGCCGTCAACCATTCCTTCACCAAGGCGATGATGTTCCTCGTGGCGGGGAACATCCTCACCAGGTACCGCTCCAAGTCGACCGAAGAGGTCCGAGGCGTCCTGCGCGCCCTCCCGGCGTCGGGGATGCTCTGGGCGATCGGCCTCTTCGCGATCACGGGCTCGCCGCCATTCGGTCCGTTCCTGAGCGAGCTCACGATCCTCAAGGCCGCTCTGGACCAGGGCCGAGCCGGCGTGGCGATCGCGTACCTGATCCTCTTGGCGGTCATCTTCGTCGGCATGGCGACGGCGATCCTCGGCATGGCGCAGGGTGTTCCGAGGGACGCACGGATGACCGCACGGGCAAGGGAGCCGCTTCTCAGGGTCGTCCCCGCGGCCGCGCTCGCGGCCGTGGTGCTTCTCCTCGGCGTATACATTCCGCCTGCCGTCCGCACCGCCCTCGAGGATGCGGCGCGCGCGCTCGGGTGAGCTCGTGCCGACGATTCCATCGCTGTCCATCCGAAACGGCGAGCCGGCTCCACTGCGCGAAGTCCCCGTCCTCACGCTCCCTGCCTTCCGAGACGCCGTCCTGGGCGGCATCCAGGACGGCGGCCGGATCGCCGCACTCTTTGGACAGCCGTTGGAGACGGACGGCGCTCGCCTGATCGCCGTTCTGGCGCACGGGAAGGAGGGGACGCTCTCCGTGTTCTCGGCCGTCGTTGGAGACGCCTATCCGGCGCTGACGCCCGACTGCCCGCAGGCGCACTGGTTCGAACGCGAGGTGGCCGAGCAATGGGGCGTGCGGCCACTGGGGCACCCCTGGCTGAAACGAATCCGCTTTCACGGCTCCTACCGGACGGGTCACGACGGCTGGCCGCACACGGACCACGCATCGGTTCCGCCCGGCGTCGTGGATTTCTTCCGGGTCGAAGGCGAGGAGGTGCACGAGGTCGCCGTCGGCCCCGTGCATGCCGGGATCATCGAGCCCGGCCACTTCCGCTTCCAGTGCCACGGCGAGAACGTCCTGCACCTGGAGATCTCGCTCGGCTACCAGCACCGCGGCGTGGAGCGGGCGCTCGTCGGCGGCCCGAACAAGCGCACCATCCACTACCTGGAGACGCTCGCGGGCGACACCTCGGTCGGCCATGCGACGGCGTACTGTCAGGCGCTCGAGGCGTTGGGGGGCGTCGGGGTCTCTGCTCGCGCCGACGTCCTGCGAGGCGTGGCGCTCGAGCTCGAGCGGCTCGCGAACCATACGGGCGATCTGGGCGCCCTCGCGGGCGACGTGGGCTACCTTCCGACCGCCGCATACTGTGGACGGATTCGCGGCGACTTCCTCAACATGACGGCGCTGATCTGCGGCAGCCGCTTCGGCCGCGGCATGATCAGGCCCGGCGGCGTCGGCTTCGACGTGGAGCCGCCGCGGGCAGCGGAGCTCCTGGAACGGCTCGGGCATGCGGTTCGTGACGCGACCGGTGCCATCCGCCTGCTCTGGGATGAACCCTCCATCCAGGCGAGATTCGAGGGCACCGGACGGCTGTCGCCGGAGGTCTGCCACGACCTGGGACTGGTCGGGCTCGTGGCCCGTGCGTGCGGGGTGCATGGGGACGTCCGTCAGGACTTCCCCTCCGGCATCTTCCGCTTCTCGCAGATCCCCGTTTCCACGTGGCACACGGGCGACGTGCTTGCGCGTGCGTACGTCCGCTGGCTCGAGATACAACGCTCGGCGGCCTTCGTCCGGGAGCAACTCACGGCGCTTCCGGACGGCCCGACCCGCGTGGCAGCAGCACCCCTCGTGGCGAATGCGCTGGTCGTCTGCCTGGTCGAGGGCTGGCGCGGAGAGATCTGCCATGTCGCGACGACGGACGATCGGGGACGTTTCGCGCGCTACAAGGTCGTCGATCCCTCCTTCCACAATTGGATGGGGCTCGCCATGGCTTTGCGCGACCAGCAGATCTCCGACTTTCCGCTGTGCAACAAGAGCTTCAACCTGTCGTACTGTGGGCATGATCTCTAGGAGGCCGCAGTGCTGAAAGCCTTCGTCGCCCGCCTGCAGCAGGGCCGTCGCACCATCTCCTACCCCGATGCCGAGCCGACGCTCCCCGACCGGTTCCGGGGATACCCGCGAATCGACCCGGCCAGGTGTCGAACCGGCTGCTCACTCTGTGTCGACGCCTGCCCGACCGGCGCGATCTCGACCGACCGCCGGGGACCGAGGGTCGATCTGGGGCGGTGCCTCTTCTGCTCCGAGTGCGAGGCCGCGTGCCCCGATGGGGCCATTGCCTATGGTCGGGACCATCGCCTCGGGGCTCGACGGCGAGAGGAGCTGGTGGTCGACGGCGAGACCCACCGGCTCGTCACCGCCCTCGACGAACAGACTCGCCGCCTCTTCGGCCGGTCGCTCAAGCTGCGCCAGGTTAGCGCCGGCGGTTGCAACGGGTGCGAATCGGACGTGAACGTGCTCAATACCGTGGTGTTCGATCTTGGCCGCTTCGGCATCCAGTTCGTCGCGTCGCCCCGCCATGCCGATGGCCTCCTGATCACGGGACCCGTGACGGAGAACATGCGGCTGGCGCTCCAGAAGACCTACGCGGCCGTGCCCTCGCCGAAGATCGTGATCGCCGTGGGCGCATGCGCGATCGCCGGGGGACCGTTCATCGATCATCCCGAAGTCCACAACGGAGCGGACAGTGTCGTGCCCGTCGATCTCTACGTGCCCGGGTGTCCCCCGCATCCCATCACGATTCTGGATGCGCTCCTCCGGCTGCTCGGAAGACTCGCGGCGTGACTCTGGGGGCGGAGGCCGAGACCGCAGGTCGGGTCGGGTGAGGGCCGACCCGCCGTCCGCGCGTCTCCTCCCCCCGTCGGGTTCCCGTGGGCGGGTGCCTCGCGAGCGGGGGGCGCCTCCGCGCGCCCCTGGATAGACCCGGGGTGGGCAGGCTACACTCCCGGAGCGTGACGCGCGCGGCCCATCTGCTCGCCGGCCCGGACGGGAAGCCCACCCGCGACCGGCCCTGGATCTTCCGCACCTACGCCGGCCACACCAACGTCCGCGCCTCCAACGCCCTCTACCGCGGCAACCTGTCGCGCGGGCAGACGGGGCTCTCGATCGCCTTCGACCTCCCCACCCAGTGCGGCTACGCCTCCGACCATCCGCTCGCGGAGCCCGAGATCGGCAAGGTCGGCGTCCCCATCAACACGCTCGACGACTTCGAGGTCCTGTTCGACGCCATCCCGATCGAGCAGATCAACACCTCGATGACCATCAACGCGACCGCGATGTGGCTCCTCGCCCTCTACGTGGCGCTCGCCGAGCAGCGCGGGGTCGATCCGGCGCGCCTCCAGGGCACGACCCAGAACGACATCATCAAGGAGTACCTGGCGCGCGGCACCTACATCTTCCCGCCGCGCCCCTCGATGCGGCTGATCGTCGACATGTACGACTACTGCCTGCACCGCCTCCCGCACTGGAACCCGTCCAACATCTGCTCCTACCACCTGCAGGAGGCGGGAGCGACGCCCGTGCAGGAGCTCGCCTTCGCGCTCGCCAATGCCGAGGCGCTGCTCGATGCGCTCCGCGCGCGCGGCTGTTTCACGGCCGACGAGTTCGAGCAGTGCGTGGGGCGCATCTCGTTCTTCGTGAACGCCGGCATCCGCTTCGTCGAGGAGCTCTGCAAGATGCGCGCGTTCGGCGAGCTGTGGGACGAGATCACGCGCGACCGCTACGGCGTCACGAACCCCAAGTACCGGCTCTTCCGCTACGGCGTGCAGGTGAACTCGCTCGGGCTCACCGAGGAGCAGCCCGAGAACAACGCCTGGCGCATCCTGCTCGAGGCGCTGGGCGTCACCTTGAGCCGCAACGCGCGCTGCCGCGCCCTCCAGCTCCCCACCTGGAACGAGGCGCTCAGCCTGCCGCGGCCGTGGGACCAGCAGTGGTCGCTCCGCCTGCAGCAGGTCCTCGCCTACGAGACGGACCTGCTCGAGTACCCCGACCTGTTCGACGGCTCGCCGGTGGTCGCCGCCAAGGTCGCGGAGCTGAAGGAAGCCGCCTCCGCCGAGGTCGCCCGCATCCGCGAGCTGGGCGGCGCGCTCGCCGCGATCGAGTCGGGCTACATGAAGTCCGCCCTGGTGCGCAGCCAGGCCGAGCGCCTGGCGCGTATCAACCAGGGGGAGAACGTGGTCGTCGGCCGCAACCGCTGGACCGAGGGGCTGCCCTCGCCGCTCGTCGCCGGCGCGGACGGCGGGCTCTTCAAGTTCGACCCCGCGGCGGCCGCCGAGACCCTCGAGATGGTGGGCGCCACCAAGCGCCGGCGGAGCCAGGGCGAGGTCGACGCGGCTCTCCGGCGCCTCAACGAGGCCGCCAGGACGGGCGAGAACCTGATGCCCGCCTCGATCGCCTGCGCGCGCGCCCGGGTCACGACCGGCGAGTGGGCCGATGCGCTGCGCGAGGTGTTCGGCGAGTACCGCCCGCCGACCGGCGTCGAGGGCCAGCGCCTCGGCCTCGAGGGCGCGCGCGTCGAGGCGGTGCGGGCGCGCGTGGCTGCGTGGGGCGCCCGGCACGGGGGTCGTCCCCGGATCGTCGTCGGCAAGCCCGGGCTCGACGGCCACTCGAACGGCTCGGAGATGATCGCGGTCGCGGCCCGCGAGGCCGGCTTCGAGGTGATCTACGGCGGTATCCGCTGGACGGTGCCGGAGATCGTCAAGTCGGCGGTCGAGGAGGATGCGACCGTGCTCGGCCTCTCGGTCCTCTCCGGTGGGCACCTCGAGATCGCGCGCGCGGTGCGCGAGCAGCTCGGGGCCGAGGGGGTGGGCGAGGGGATCCCCGTCGTCATGGGCGGCATCATCCCCGAGAGCGACGTGGGGGCGCTCGATGCGCTCGGCGTGAAGGCGGTCTTCACGCCCAAGGACTTCGATTTGATGGACGTGATGGACCGAATCCTCGACGTGATCGGCGCCCCGCGGGGCGAGACCACGGCGCGCATCGCCAGCGCCTAAGATGGGCGTCCTGGCGGCGGAGGTGATGGGATGATGATCAAGATGATCAACGCGCCCCGGACGCCGGACGAGACCGGTATCCGGCGCAAGGTCCTCGAGGACCTGACGCTCAAGACGATGTACCTGATGGGCGAGCTGTCGCTCCACGACCTGGCGGAGCACTTGCGCCTCAGCCTCCGCATCGTGGACGAGGTCTTCCAGCACCTGCGGAAGGACCAGCTCTGCCAGGTGACCGGCATGGCGGGCGCCGTGCACCGCATCGTCCTCACCGCGGAGGGCAAGGGGCGCGCCCTCGAGGCGCTCGCCATCAACCAGTACGTGGGGCCGCTTCCGGTGTCGCTCGTCGACTACGTGAACCAGGTGCGCGCCCAGACGGTGCGGCGGTTGGACGTGAGCCCGTCCGCGGTCCAGCGGGCCTTCGAGCACCTGGTGCTCGAGCCCCAGGTGCTGCGGCAGCTCGGCTCCGCCCTCGTGTCCGGCAAGGCGATCTTCCTCTACGGGCCCTCGGGGACCGGCAAGACCACCGTGGCCGAGACGCTCTCCCGCCTCTTCGAGCAGGAGAACGTCTGGATCCCCCACGCGGTCGAGGACGACGGCCAGATCATCACGATCTACGACCCGCTCGTCCACCACAAGGTCGACGACCCGGCCACGCGCGACAGCGACGAGCGCTGGGTCCTCTGCCACCGGCCCCGGGTCGTCGTGGGCGGCGAGCTCACCATCGAGATGCTCGAGCTGCAGTTCAACCCGGTGACCAAGTACTATGCCGCGCCCTCGCAGCTGAAGGCGAACAACGGGCTGCTCATCATGGACGACTTCGGCCGCCAGCGCGTCCGCCCCGAGGAGCTCCTGAACCGCTGGGTGGCGCCCCTCGACCGCGGCATCGACTTCCTCACGCTGGCGGGCGGCAAGAAGATCGAGGTCCCCTTCGACGTGCTGGTCGCGTTCGCCACCAACCTCGACCCGGCGACGCTGGTGGACGAGGCCTTCCTGCGCCGCATCCAGACCAAGATCCGGCTCGGCAGCGTGAGCCGCGAGTTCTTCCACGAGATCTGCCGCCGCGTGTGCGCCGAGAACAAGCTCCATTACGACCAGGGGCTCATCGAGGAGCTGATCGACACCATCGCCAACGACCTGGGCCAGGACCTCCGCCCCTGCTACCCGCGCGACATCATCAACCAGGTGTGCTGGGCGGCGCGCTACGAAGGCCGGCCGGCGCAGCTCGATCACGAATCGCTGTCGCACGCCTGCCGCACCTACTTCATCTCGCCCAGCTGAGCGATGGCCCGGCCGGTCCGCTTCGGAGTGACCCTGCCGCAGATCAAGCGGACGTGGGCCGAGGCGCGCGCGGCGGCGCTCGAGTTCGACCGGCTCGGCTTCGACTCGGTGTGGGTGTGCGACCACCTCTACGGCGTTCCCCTGCCGAACCTCCCCATCTTCGAGGCGTGGAGCGAGCTGGCCGCGGTGGCGGCGATCACCGAGCGGGTGGAGCTGGGCACGCTGGTGACGCCGCCCTTCTTCCGCAACCCGGCGGTATTCGCGAAGCAGGTGGCCACCATCGACCACGTGGCGAACGGCCGGGTCGTCGTCGGCCTCGGCGGCGGCTGGTTCGCGGCGGAGTTCGAGGCCTACGGCTGCCCGTTCCCGTCGCTCGGCGCGCGGCTGCGCGCCCTCGACGAGACCTGTGCGGCGCTCAAGCGCCTGTGGACCGAGGAGCGCGTCACCTTCGAGGGCAAGCACGTCGTCGTGCGCGACGCCATGTGCGAGCCGAAACCCGTGCGCCGGCCGCCCATCCTGATCGGCGGCGGCGGCGAGCGCGTGCTCATGGGCATCGCGGCCAGGCACGCCGACATCTGGAACAACCTCGCCGCCTTCCAGGGCGATCTCGGCGCCAAGGTCGAGGCGCTGCATCGACGGTGCCGGGAAATCGGCCGCGACCCCGACTCGCTCGAGGTCTCGCAGCAGTGCCTGGTGGTCATCGCGGACACGGAGGACGGGGCACGCGCGGCGCTCGAGCGCGCGGGCCGCATCTACGGCGGCCACATGGGCGCCGGCCTCGAGGCGCACGGCATCTGGGGTACGCCCGCGCAGGTGATCGAGCGCATCCGCCGCCACACCGCGCTCGGCTGCACGCTCTTCGTGATGGAGTTCTTCGGGCGCGACACGCGCGAGCCCGCGCGGCTGTTCGCGGAGCAGGTGCTGCCGGCGTTCCGCTGATCGGTTGATGCCGCTTGATGGCTGCTTTCAGATATTGCATGGTCTCGGCATGACCCTCATCCTCCGCCCCCGGGGGCGGCTCATGGGCCAGGTCACGACGTGGATCACGGTCGGCAGCATCTTCGAGGCGGGCCGCGAAATGCAATGCAAGGCGTTGGTCGACACCGGGGCGTACTGCCTGACGCTGCCGGCAGCGTGGCGTGATCGGTTCGGAACCCTGCCGATGAGCGAGATCGTCGAAGTCGAGATGGCGGACGGCCGAGTGGAGAAGGGCGAGCTGTGCGGGCCGCTCGAGATCCGGATCGCGGACTTCAGCGCCTTCGCGGGCAACGCGCTCTTCATCGACATGCCGCTCGATGACGAGGGCAACTACGTCCCGCTCATCGGCTACATGACGCTCGAGGGGGCCCGCGTCGCGGTCGACATGGTCGCGCATCGCCTGCGTCGGAGTCCCCGCGTGGATCTGAAGCGCGCGCGCCGGGCGGCCTGAGCGGATCGCCGCGGCCCCTGGCGCCGTCCGCCCGTCCTCGCTACGTAGCGCCCGTGGCCGACTTCCCGCCCTGGGTCTGGGACATCCCGGAGCGCTTCAACATCGGGGCGGCCTGCACCGACGCCCACCTGGGCACGCCGCTCGCCGAGCGGGCGGCCGTGATCGTCGACGACGACGCGGCGGGTGTCCGCCAGGCGACCTTCGCCGAGCTGGCGGCGGCGACCAGCCGCTTCGCGGAGCTCTTGCGCCAGCTCGGCATCGCGCGCGGCGCGCGCGTCCTCGTCCGCCTGCCCAACTGCCTCGCGTACCCGATCGTGTTCCTGGGCGCGATGAAACGGGCCGCCATCCCCGTGCCGACCTCGGTGCTGCTGACGCCCGAGGAGGTGCTCCACCTGGCGCGCGACTCGGGCGCGACCGTCGTGGTCACCGACCAGACCAGCTGGGGTGCGCTGCGGAGCGCCTTCGAGGGCCTCGACCACCTGACGCACGTGCTCCACGTGGGGCCGGGCGAGGCGCGCTCGGCGCGCCTCCGCGTCCTCGCTCTCGACGCCGCGCTCGCCGGGATCACGCGCTGGCACGACGCCGAGCCGACGCGCGCCGAGGACCCCGCCTACCTCGTCTACACCTCCGGCACGACCGGCTACGCGAAGGGCGTCCTGCATGCGCACCGCGCGCTCCTCGGCCGCCAGCCCTCGTCCACCTACTGGTTCGACTTCCGTCCCGAGGGCGACCGCGTCCTCCACTCGGGCAAGTTCAATTGGACGTATGTCCTCGGCACCGGCCTCATGGACCCGCTCTATCGCGGGCACACCGCGATCGTGCACGAGGGCGCCAACGACGCCGCGCTCTGGCCGCGCCTCATCGCGCGCCACGGCGCCACCATCTTCATCGGCGTGCCGACCATCTACCGGCAGATCCTCCAGAAGACCCGCGCCACGCGCGCGGACGTGCCCACGCTCCGGCACTGCATGAGCGCGGGCGAGCATCTCTCGGAGGCGGTTCTCCAAGGGTGGCGCGAGCGCTTCGGCCTCGACGTCTACGAGGGCCTCGGCATGACCGAGTGCTCCTACTACCTCTGCCAGACCAAGAGCCGCCCGCTCCGGCCCGGGTCGGCGGGCTTCGCGCAGCCCGGGCACGACGTGAAGCTGCTCGACCCGGGTGCGTGGAACGAGGTCGGGACGGACGAGGAAGGGATGCTCTGCATCCCGCGCACCGACCCGGGCCTCATGCTCGGCTACTGGAACCAGCCCGAGGAGACGGCGGCCTGCTTCCACGCCGACTGGTTCCTGACCGGCGACTACGCGCGCCGCGACGCCGACGGCTACCTCTGGTTCCTCGGCCGCAAGGACGACCTGCTCAAGAGCTTCGGCTACCGCGTCTCGCCGCACGAGGTCGAGCGGGTGCTGAAGGACCATCCCGAGGTGGCGGACGCGGCGGTCACGGGCGAGGAGGTCGCCCCGGAGAAGCTGCTCGTCGTCGCCTACGTCGTCCTGCGTCCGGGCAGCAGCGTGCGGCCCGACGACGTGGCCGCGTACGCGCGCGGTCGGTTGGCGAGCTACAAGGCGCCGAAGGTCGTCTACCTGGTCGACGACCTGCCGCGCACGCGCAACGGGAAGCTGCTGCGCCGGGCGCTCACGCCCGCGAGCGCGCGGGCGCGGTCGGGAGGAATCGAGGGTCAATGAGGAGAATCATCGACGACCTCCACGAGTACTTCAGCCGAAAGCGCGGGCGAGAGCCATGCGAGGACCATGCCCCGCAGACGGCCTGACGCTCGCTTCCGGCTGCTGACATGGCGTCGGCGACCGTCGAGGCTGCGATTGATCGGGCCGCCCCCGCCGAGCTCCTTCCCTGCACCCTGACCGAGCTGCTTCTCTACTTCCTCCGCCTGGGCACGACCGGCTTCGGCGGACCGATCGCGCTGGTCGGCTACATGCAGCGCGATCTGGTCGAGAAGCGACGCTGGATCTCCAGGCAGGATTACGTCGAAGGTCTCGCGCTCGCCCAGCTCGCACCGGGGCCGCTCGCGGCGCAGCTCGCGATCTATCTGGGATGGGTCCGCGGGGGCGTGACCGGGGCGACCCTGGTGGGCGTCGCGTTCGTGCTGCCCTCGTTTCTGATGGTGCTCGCGCTCTCGGCGCTCTACCTGCGCTATGGAGGCCTCGCTTGGATGCAGGGCGCGTTCTACGGGATCGGCGCCGCCGTCATCGCGATCATCGCCCGGAGCGCCTACAAGCTGGTTCGGATGACGCTCGCGCGAGATCGGCTCCTCTGGGTGCTCTTCGCCGTGAGCGCGCTCGTCACGGCCTCGACGGAGTCGGAACTCGTCTGGGTCTTCCTCTTGTGCGGCGTCGCGGCGCTCGCGGTCAGGATGACGGGGCGACGTGCGCCGCCGCGCGCGGCGCTCAGCCTCGCGCCGCTCTGGTTGGTGACCGGGCTTCATGGGGTGGCGGCCCCCGGCCTCCTGCTGCGGGTGTTCACCTATTTCGCCGAAGCCGGCGCGTTCGTCTTCGGGAGCGGGCTCGCCATCGTGCCGTTCCTGTACGGCGGTGTCGTCGGCGACTTCCACTGGCTCACGGAGCGGCAGTTCCTCGATGCCGTGGCTGTCGCGATGATCACGCCCGGGCCCGTCGTCATCACGGTGGCCTTCATCGGGTATCTCGTCGCAGGGCCGCTCGGGGCGGGCCTCGCCGCGCTCGGCGTCTTCCTGCCGTGCTATCTCTTCGTCGTCATTCCCGCCGCGTACTTCCGGCGCTCAGTGAACGACCCACGGGTGAAGGCGTTCGTTGACGGTGTGACGGCCGCAGCAACCGGAGCGATCGCGGGCGCCGCCTTCGTGCTCGGCCGGCGCTCCCTGATTGACATACCCACCGTGGCCATCGGCCTGGCAACGCTGCTCATCCTCACCTACGTGAGGAAGGTCCCCGAGCCGCTCGTCATCCTCGCTGCTGGCCTGATTGGACTCGTTCTGAAGGGCGTCGTGGGGCAGTGACGCAATGCGGAGGGTGGCGCGCGGGGGCGCACGCTCCACGCGTCCCGCGCACAACCGCCGGCACGCGCGGGACTGCGCGCGAACAGAGCCGCGCCGGAGACTGGTGGCAGCGTAGAGCCCCGAGGACGGACCAGCAGGCACCGATCCTGACGAAGATTTCAGGAAGAATTCAGGAAGATCCGAGTGTCGGCGTGGTCGTCTCGGCGTAGTCTCTGGTGGTGAGCTCCCCGTGCGGATCCTGGTGGTCGAAGACGAAGCCAAGGTAGCGCGGGCCCTGCAGGAAGGCCTCGAGGCGGAACACTACGAAGTCGTCCTCTCGGCAACGGGCGAGGACGGCCCGGAAGCCAATGCAACGTCCATAGGTTGTCGGAAGTCTGGCTCGAGTTGTGCGGGCGGTAAGGAGCTTCTCGGCTACGTTCGTCGCTTTGGCGATGGTCGCCGCTTTCTCTGTCGCTCCCGCGCAGGAACGGCCGAGGGTGCGGTTGAACGTCTCCGACGCGATCGACTTTGCGCTGGGCCATCACCCGAGCCTGCGCTCTCGTAGTGCGATAGAAGAAGGCACCGCGGCGCGCGTGAGCGAGGCTCGCTCGGCTTATTTCCCCAGACTCGACGTGTCCGGACAGGAGAACCGTGCCACGGGTAACGTAGTCTCGGGCTCTCTGTTCTCGATGCCAGGGATTCCCCAGGTCATGGGGCCGCCCACGGGGCGTCAATTCGACTCCGGCGTCTGGGGGAGCGCAGCCGGCTTCGGTACGTCATTCAACATCGCGGGGCTCGCGCGGGAGATGGCTTTGGTCGACGCCGCCATGGCCGAGCGAGAGCGTACTCACGCGGGAACGGAGGTTCAGCGGCTCGCGGTGGGGTTTGCGGCCGCAGACGACTTCATAACGGCCGTGGCAGCTAGCGAAACCGTGAAGGCGCACGAGGCAAATGTGACGCGCGCGGAGGTGCTGGCCAGGATCGTGCATGCCCAGGTGGCCAATCAGCTTCGCCCGGGAGCCGAGGAGTCCCGGGCGAACGCCGAACACGCCTTAGCGGCCACGGGCCTGATCCGCGCGGAGCAGGCGCGCGCCTTGAGCCGAGCGGAGCTCGCACAAGCGCTGGGCATCGCGGGCGAGCCCGTCGAGCTCATTGCAGAGCCGCTCCTGACGCTTCCCTCAAATGCCCCGTCGGTCGATGGAGTGCCTTCCAACCACCCCCTTCTCGCGCAGGCGGACTCGGAGACTGCAGCGGCGCGTGCTCGGAAGCGCGCCGCCACGCTCGAGTATCTACCGCGTGTCGACTTGGCCGCGGCATTGTGGATCCGGGGGAGCGGCCTCTTCCCTGGCGGCCTCAATCTTGGCGACGAGCAGGGCCTCGTTCCCGATACGCCGAACTGGGCCGGCGGCATCGTACTGAGCTGGCCCCTGATGGACATCTTCGCGATTCGCGCCCGCGAGCGCGTGGAGGCGGCCAATGTCCAGCTGTCTCTGTCTCAAACTGATGAGACGATGCAGGCGATCCAGAGTCAAATCGACTCGGCGCGGGCGATCCTGGACGGCGCTCGTCGGGTCGCCGAGAACACACCGATCGCTCTCGAGGCCGCGCGCATGGCCGAGCGCCAGGCGACCGCGCGTTATCAATCGGGCTTGGCGGGGGTGGTCGAAGCTGCCGAGGCTCAGCGCCTCCTTGTCCAAGCCGAGATCGACGACGCCGTCGCACGGCTCGCCGTGTGGCGGGCCCTGCTCTTATTGGCGCGCGCGACAGGCGACCTCACGCCTTTCCTCGCTCAACTCAGTCAAAGCCAAGGACCATAAGCCATCATGGGTATCGTGAGAGGTGCACTTCGCCGACCGTTCACCGTGCTGGTGGCGGTCTTGGCGCTCGTTCTCTCGGCCTTCCTTGCCCTCCGGGGCGCGCCCATAGACATCTTCCCGAACCTCGGTGTGCCCGTGCTCTACGTTCTGCAGCCATTCGCTGGGATGTCGCCGACCCAGATGGAGGGGCAGCTCGTCACCTACTACGAGTACCACTTCCTCTACATCAACGGCATCGAGCACATCGACTCGCAGTCGATCCAGGGCATGGCGATGTTGAAACTCTACTTCCGTCCCGGGACGGACATCGCGCAATCGATGGCGCAGGTGGTCGCGATGTCGTTTCGCGCCACCGCCTTCATGCCGCCCGGAACCTTGCCCCCTTTCATCGTGCGCTTCGACGCCGGCTCCATTCCCGTCGGGCAGCTCGTGTTCTCCAGCGATCAGCGGAGTGACAAGGAGATACAGGACCTAGCCCTCTACCGAGTGAGGCCCCTGCTCGCCACGCTGCCTGGTGTGTCGGCGCCGCCGCCTTTCGGCGGAAAGATCCGGACCATCGTCGCCTACGTCGATCCCGACCGGATGCGTGCATACAACCTCTCGCCCGAAGACATCGCAGCGGAGCTTGCCCGTGCCAACCTGACGCTGCCGGCCGGGAACGTGCGCACGGGCCACTTCGATACGATCGCCGCAACGAACGCCATGGTCCAGCGGCCGAAGGACTTCGAGTCCGTGCCTCTGCGCATGGGCCCCGGGCCGACCGTCTTCTTGCGAGATGTCGGCCGCGTCGAGGACGGTGCGGACATCGTCTACAACATCGCGCTCGTGAACGGCCGACGGACTGTCTACATGCCGCTCACGAAGCAGGCGGACGCTTCGACGGTCGACGTCGTCGACGCGATCAAGGCTGCCCTCCCGCAGATGCGTGCCCTCGTGCCGGAGGACATCGGTATCCGGTTTGAGTTCGATCAGTCGGTTTACGTGAAGAACGCCATGCGGGGCCTCTTGATGGAGGGCATCCTCGGTGCCGTGCTCACCGGGCTCATGGTGCTCGTCTTTCTGAGGGACTGGCGTTCGGCATTGATCGTGGTCGTCACTATTCCGCTCGCCCTTCTTGCGGCCGTCATCGGTCTTCGGCTGACCGGCCAAACAGTCAACATCATGACCCTCGGCGGGCTGGCTCTGGCGATCGGCATCCTCGTAGATGAGGCAACGGTGACGATCGAGAACATGCACACCCATCTCGGGCGCGAGCAACGCGTGAGCCGTGCGATCCTTGATGCCATGGCCGAGGTGATGGTGCCGAAGTTCCTCGCGATGCTCTGTGTGATCGCGGTATTCATCCCATCGTTCTTTATGGTCGGGATAGGCCGTGCGCTCTTCCCTCCGCTCGCGCTCGCCGTCGCGTTCTCGATGATGGCCTCCTTCATACTCTCCGTCACCCTGGTGCCTGTCCTGGCCGCGTATCTGTTCCGAGGAGGCAAGCACGGTGCGCCACATGCACAGGGCGGCCGATTCGAACGTCTCCAGGAGCGCTACAGCGTCTTCGCGGAGCGGCTGGTGGGCCGACGCTGGCTGGTCCTCGGGGTGTACTGTCTGGTCTGCATCCCCGCCTTCCTGCTCGCTCGCCACATCGGCACGGAGCTCTTCCCTCAAGTGGACACCGGCCAGTTTCAGCTTCGGGTGCGTGCCCCCGACGGCATGCGGCTGGAGGATACCGAGCGGATCGTCCGCGAGGTGGACCAGCTGATTCGAGACGACGTGGGCGGCGACTCGGTCGAGATTACGCTCGCAAACATCGGGAATACCCCGTGGTCGTATCCCGTGAATGGGATGTACGTCTGGAACAGCGGACCTCACGAGGCGGTCCTACTCGTTGCGCTCAGGGCCGGGAGGCGACCAGCCGTCAGGGATATCGAGGAGTCGCTTCGTGCCAAGCTGGCACAGAAGTTCCCGGATGTGCGGTTCTCGTTCGAAGCCGGGGACATCGTATCCCAGGTGCTGAACTTCGGTGCCCCCGCCCCCATCAGCGTTACCGTCTCAGGGAACAAACTGTCGGAGACGAGACGATACACGGAGCGGATGGCTGCCGAGCTCGAGAAGATCGGATCGCTCCGTGACGTCCAGATTCCCCAGGCGCTCGACTATCCGACTCTCGACGTCACGATTGATCGAGAGCGTGCGGGGCAGCTCGGCGTCACGGTCGACCGCGTGGGGAAGTCAATCGTAGCGGCAACTTCCTCGAGCGTGCTCGTTACACCGAACTTTTGGACCGACCCTGCGAGCGGGATTCCCTACCGCGTCGCCCTCCGTGTTCCGGAGAGCCGCATCAGCTCGGGCGACGACCTGAGCAACTTGCCAGTGATGCCCGATGGCGCCGCCCGCCCGTTGGTGGGAGACATCGCCACGGTGACGTCGGGCAAGACCTTTGGCGAGATCGATCACCGGAACAGTCAGCGAACACTAAGCGTCCAGGCGAACGTAACCGGGGCTGACCTCGGCCGGGCGGCGAGTGCCGTGGAGGACGCCCTCAAGGCCGCAGGACCGCCCCCGCGCGGTACGACGGTCGCGGTGCACGGCCAAATCGAGCAGATGCAAACCACGCTGGCTAGCCTTCGGGCGGGGCTTCTCCTCGCCGTGATCGTGATCCTCTTACTGCTCACGGCAAACTTCCAATCCGTCCGCGATGCCTTGATCGTCCTGTCAACCGTCCCGGCGGTGCTCATCGGCGTAGTTCTCGCGCTCTTCGTCACGCGCTCGACGCTCAACGTACAGTCGATGATGGGGGCGATCATGTCGATCGGCGTCTCGGTGGCGAATGCGCTGCTCCTCGTCACCTTTGCCCGTGACCGGCGTGTGGCCGGAGATGCATCAGAGCAGGCGGCCCTCACGGCAGCGCGTATGCGTCTTCGCCCGATCCTCATGACGAGCCTAGCGATGATTGCAGGGATGATACCGATGGCGCTTGGGCTCGGTGAAGGGGGTGAGCAGACGGCCCCTCTCGGCCGGGCGGTCATTGGTGGGCTGTCCGCCTCCACCGTCGCAACCCTGCTCACCCTCCCGGCGCTCTACGTCATCGGGGCAGCAAGGAATACTACTTCACCCAGCCTGCTCGAGCCTGAGTCCGAGAGAAGAGAGGACGAGCCGTGAAGCCGCTCTTGATCGTGCTGGGACTATTCGCACTCGCGTGTGGGCGTTCGGTATCATCAGACCGACAGCCAGTGGGGCAAGGGACCTCTAAGCAACAACCATCCATCTTTGAAACGGCAGCAGTGACCGCGAGGAAGCTCGATACGGCGGTGAGACTCCCGGCGGAGATCACGCCTTACGAGAGGGTCGCGGTGTATCCACGCGTGAGCGCCTTCGTCGATGAAATGCTTGTGGACCGGGGCTCCAGGGTTCGCCGTGGCGATGTGCTAGCACGCCTCTCCGCGCCTGAACTGGTAGCGCAGCGGGCCGAGGCTCAGGCGAAGACTGCCGCGGACGCGAGTACCTTCCAGCGCCTGCGCGGGGCATCACAAACGCCAGGCGCAGTCGCGAAGAATGATGTGGAGCTCGCAGAGAAGGCGCTCAGGTCTGACGAGGAACGGGTCAAAGCCGTGCAGACCCTGGAAGGGTACCTTACGGTAAAGGCTCCCTTTGACGGCGTCGTTACTGAACGCAACGTGCATCCGGGGGCGCTTGTCGGCCCGCCGGCCGGACAGAATGCGATACCCATCGTGCGGATCGAGCAGGTCGACCACCTCCGCCTCACCGTGCCGGTTCCCGAGGCGGATATCGGGGGCATCGCGGAAGGAGAGGCGGCGAGTTTCAGGGTGCGCGCCTGGCCTGGGGAGCCCTTTAGCGG
>JBKPBB010000223.1:0-7884 GCA_046744245.1 Thermodesulfobacteriota bacterium | reverse complement strand
AAGGCGCCGAGGAGAACGGCGTCCCCCGGCTCACCGAAGATCACCTCGGCGACCGCGTCGCGATCCCCGTACCGGAAGAGGGCGACTCCGCACCGGCGCACGATGCGGGTCGCGTTCGCCAGGCCGAACTCCCGCTCCCGGTGCGGCTCCACGCCGAGCCGCGCGAGGATCTCCCCCGGCACCACCGAGTAGATCGCTCCGGAATCGACCAGGAGATCGAGCTCCTCGGCGATGTCGGGGGCGGCGAAGTTCGCCACCTGCATGCGGACGCCGGTGAGCCCCACGCGCCGAATAATAGCGGCCGCCGTGGGGGGCTTCCAGGCTCTTCGACGTCTTGGGGCGGAACGCGACGGGACGAGACGCGACGAGGGCCGAGCCAGCCGACGGCGCAGGGTCAGCGCGTCCACGCGAGCCAGCGCTGGAACGCCTTCTTCACGGTCGGCGTGAGGCGGGTGCGGTTGTAGGCGTCGGCCGTCTTGCGGATGGCCTCGGCCTGCGTCGGGTAGGGATGGATCACGTTGGCGAGCGTGGCGAGGCCGAGTCGGCCCACCATCGCCAGCGTGATCTCGTTCAGCATCTCGCCCGCGTGGCGGGCGACGATGGTTGCGCCGAGGATGCGGTCGGCGCCCTTCTTCACGTGCACCTTGACGAAGCCCTCCTCCTCGCCGTCGGCGATGGCGCGGTCGACGGTGGACAAGGGCGTCACGAAGGTGTCGACCGCGACGCTCTGCCGGGCGGCGTCGCGCTCGTACATGCCGACGTGCGCGATCTCCGGATCGGTGTAGGTGCACCAGGGAACGTGGAGCGCGCTCAGCTTCTTGCGGCCGAGGAAGAGGGCGTTCTGGATCACGATGCGCGCGGCGGCATCGGCCATGTGCGTGAACTTGTGCTGCAGGCAGACGTCGCCCGCGGCGTAGATGCGCGGATTGGTGGTCTGCAGGCGGTCGTTCACCACGACGCCGCGCGCCGTGTCGTACTGGACGCCGACCGCCTCGAGGCCGAGGCCCTCGACGTTGGGCGCCCGGCCCGCGCCGACCAGGATCTCGTCTACCGCGACCTCTTCGCTCTGCCCGCCCGCCACGAACTCGATCACCCGCCGCTGCCCCCGGCGCGTGACGCGCTGGAGCTCGCAGGAGAGGACGAGGCGAATACCGTCGCGCACGAAGGCCCGGTGCAGGATCTCGGCGGCGTCCGCGTCCTCGCGGACGAGCACGTGCGGAGCGGCATCGAAGAGGACGACCTCGGAGCCCAGGCGGCGGAACGCCTGCGCCAGCTCGCAGCCGATCGGTCCGGCGCCGATCACGGCGAGCGCCGCCGGGCGCTCGGTCAGCGAGAAGACGCTCTCGTTGGTCAGGAAACCGGCCTCGGCGAGCCCCGGGATGGGCGGGTGGGAGGCGCGCGCGCCGGTCGCGATCACCGCGCGCTTGAAGCGGAGCGTCCGGCCGCCCACGCCGACCGTGTCCGGTCCGGTGAAGCGGGCGTCGCCGAGGAACACGTCCACGCCGAGCTCGTGCTGGAAGCGGCGCGCGGAGTCGTGGCGGCTGATGCCGGCCCGCAGGCGGCGCATGCGCTCCATGACCGCGGCGAAGTCCGGCGCGGCCCCATCGCCGAGCGGGACGCCGAGCCGGGCCGCGTCGCGCACGTCGCCCACCACGCGGGAGGAGCGGATGACGCACTTGGAGGGCACGCAGCCGACGTTCAGGCAGTCGCCGCCGAGCAGATGCCTCTCGACCAGGGCGACCCGCGCGCCGAGCCCGGCCGCCCCCGCGGCCGTCACGAGGCCGGCCGTCCCGGCGCCGATCACCACCAGGTTGTAGCGCGGCGCAGGCTCCGGGTTCCGCCAGTCCGGCGGGTGGACGTTCAGGAGGAGCGTGCGGTTGTGCTCGTCGGCGGGGACGAGCGTCGGGACCGCGGGCGCGGGTATCGGGGGGCCGCTCTGCTCGGGCATGTTCGCCTCCGCCGTCTGGTGGCTCGGCCCCGATAGCGCGTCACCCCTCGCCGTGGAAGTCCCGACGGACGTGCTGGCGGCCCCTGCGATGTCGACCTGGTGGGCCAGCGGCTCCTCGGGATCCCGCACATGGACTTCAGGTCCGTCGGCCGGCTGAGAATGACCGGCTAGCTAGCTAGCCCGGCCGTCCCGCCGGCTCGTCCGCCACCAGGTTCTCGAGCACGCCGAGGCCCGTGATCTCCACCCGCACGACGTCGCCCGCCTTCAGCCACTCGCGCGGGCTCCGCGTCGACCCCACCCCAGCCGGCGTCCCCGTGAAGATCACGTCGCCCGGCTCGAGCGTGAAGGCCTGCGAGACGTACTCGACCAGCGCCCCCACGCCGAAGATCATCGCGCCCGTGCTCGCGTCCTGCTTGAGGACGCCGTTCACCCAGGTGCGGAGCTGCAGGCGCCCCGGTTCGGGCACCTCGTCGCGCGTCACCAGCCAGGGGCCGGTCGGTCCGTGCGTGTCGAAGCTCTTGCCCATGACCCAGGTGGGCGAGTGGAACTGCCAGTCGCGCACCGAGACGTCATTGCCGATCATGTAGCCTGCCACGCAGCCATCCGCCTCCGCCGCGGCGACGTGGCGCGCGTGCTTGCCGATGACGACGCAGAGCTCGCCCTCGAAGTCGAGCTTCGTGCTCACGCGCGGGCGGTGGATGGGCGCGCCGGTGCCGATCACGCACGACGACACCTTGGTGAAGATGATCGGCCGCTCGGGGAGCGGGATCTTCGCCTCCTCGGCGTGGTCCTTGTAGTTGACGCCGACGGCCAGCACCTTCCCCGGACGGGGCACCGGCGCCTCGAGGCGGAAGCCGGGCTCGTCGGTCGGGAAGAGGAGGCCGCTCGCGATCGCCGCCTCGCGCGCGGCGCGGACGTGGTCCTGCACGTGCGCGAGCGCGGCGCGCGCGGCGTCCAGCGCCGGGTCGCCGGCCTGGAGGAAGGCCGCCATGTCCGGCGGCACGAGGAAGTCGGCGAGCGCCCGCGCCCGCCGCTCGCCGCGCTCGGCACGGTGGAGGGCGCAGGCGCGGTTCAGATCCACGACCTCGGCGTCGCCGACGAGCGCACCGAGGCGCGTCGTGCCCCGGAAGGTGTAGGTGACGAGTCGCATGCGCCGTCCTTTCGCACATTCGGCGGGACGGCGTCCACGCCCGCCGGCGCCGGGCGATCCGCGCCATGCCGAGTTGACATCGGCCCGTCTCCGGCGTCGTGTGGCCCGCGCGCCCGTGTGATCCCATGCGAACGACCAGCCGGAGACTGCGGTACACCACCGCCGTCGTGCTCCTCCTCGCCTGCGTCGGCGCTGCGCGGGCGAGCGACTGGCTTCCGCCCTACGTGGTCGGCGGGCAGGTGACGGTCGTCTGGCAGCATCAGCCGGCGTTCCGCAGCCCTTATCAGGGACCGCACAGCCTGCGTCCGCGCGCCGAGGATGCCGTCTCGCACAGCTACACGCTGTACACGGGCCTCCGCCTGCTCCCCTGGCTCGACCTCTACGTGGATCCCGAGATGATCCGAGGCGATGGCATCAGCGGTGGCGTCGGGCTCGCCGGCTACACGAACGGCGAGGTGATCCGCAACCCGGCGGCC
This sequence comes from Thermodesulfobacteriota bacterium, assembly GCA_046744245.1. Lineage (GTDB taxonomy): Bacteria > Desulfobacterota > Binatia > DP-6 > DP-6 > DP-6. The sequence continues at coordinate 4,310 of JBKPBB010000223.1, read as the reverse complement.
GGCCAGAGCCCCTACCTCGCCCGCGCGTTCCTGCGCGCGACCATTGCTCTCGCGGGTCCGTCCGAGGAGCAGGGCCCCGACCTGCTTCAGGTGACCGGGCCGGTCCCCACCCGCCGTATCGTGCTGACGGGCGGGGTGCTCGCCGCCGCGGACCTCTTCGACACCAACCGCTACGCGAACAGCACGCGGACGCAGTTCCTCAACTGGTCGTTCATCAACAGCACGGCGTGGGACTTCGCTGCCGACACGCGCGGCTACTCGCGCGGCGGGGCCGTCGAGTGGATCGAGGACCGCTGGGCCGTTCGTCTGGGGACGTTCCAGATGCCGGAGGTGGCGAACGGCCTCGCCCTCGACGGCGACCTCCTCCACAGCCACGGTGATCAGGTCGAGGTGGAGGGGCATCCAACCCTCGTGCGCGGCCGCCCGACGGTCGTGCGGGTGATGGCGTACCAGAACCTTGCGCGCATGGGTCGCTACCGCGACGCGCTGGCCCTCGCGGCCGAGACGGGTGCTCCGCCCGACGTCACCCGGACGAGGCGGCCGAGCACACGCAAGTACGGGTTCACGGCGAACCTGGAGCAACCGCTCACGGAGGACGGCGAGACGGGACTCTTCGCCCGCCTCGGCTGGAACGACGGCGCCACCGAGACGTTCGCCTACACGGAGGCGGATTGGGCCGCATCGCTCGGTGCGCAGATCGCCGGCGCATGGTGGCGGCGACGGGACGACCGTGCCGGCGTGGGCGTCGCCGCCAACGGGCTCAGCGACGCTCACGCCGACTACCTCGCGGCGGGCGGCCTCGGCTTCGAGCTGGGCGACGGGCGTCTCAGCTATCGTCCCGAGACCATCGTGGAGACGTACTACCTCGCGCAGATCCTACGGTGGGCGGCGCTCACCGCGGATTACCAGCTCATCGTCGATCCCGGTGACAACCGCGCGCGTGGCCCCGTGTCGGTCGTCTCGCTCCGGCTGCACCTCCAACGGGTCACGGGGCCGGGGTCGTGACCGCTCGCTTGCGACAGCCGGACCGCACCCGGCGCCCGCTACTCGATCCCGTAGCGCTTGCGCTTGCGCCAGAGCGTCGTCACGTTGATTCCCAGGCGGGCGGCGGCCTCCTCCAGCGTGGAGGACTCGGCCAGCACCTGTGCGATGTGGCGGCGCTCGACGTCCTCGAGGGAGAGGCCGGCCTCCGGGGTCGCCGGGGCGGCCGACGGCGGCTCGAGGAGCCGGTCGGGCAGGTCCTCGGCGCGGATCGTGTCGCCGCGCGAGAGGACGACGGCCCGCTCGAGCGTGTTCACCAGCTCGCGCACGTTTCCCGGCCAGGGGTAGGCGGCGAGCGCGGGGCGCGCCTCGGGTGCGAGCGCGAGCGGGCCGCGGCGGTGGCGCGCCGCGAGGCTCGCTAGGATGTGGTCCGTGAGCGCGGGCAGATCGGCCGCCCGCTCGCGCAAGGGCGGCAGGCGGATGGCGATCACGTTCAGGCGGAAGAAGAGGTCCTCGCGGAAGCGGCCGTCGCGCACGTCGCTCTCGAGATCGCGGTTGGTCGCGGCGATCACGCGCGCGTCCACCTCGATCGTGTCGCTCCCGCCGACGCGCTCGAAGCGGTGCTCCTCGAGGAAGCGGAGCAGCTTGCCCTGGAGCTCCGGCGTGAGATCGCCCACCTCGTCGAGGAAGAGCGTGCCGCCGCGCGCCGCCTCGAGCCGTCCCGGCTTGTCCTTCCAGGCGCCGGTGAAGGCGCCCTTCAGGTGCCCGAAGAGCTCGCTCTCGAGGAGGTGCTCGGCGAGGCTGGTGCACGAGATGGTGACGAACGGTCCCGCCTGGCGCGGGCTCCAGCCGTGCATGGCGGCGGCGAGCACGTTCTTCCCGGTGCCGCTCTCGCCGGTGAGTAGCACGGTCGCATCCGAGGCCGCCGCCTGCCGCGCGGTCGCGAGCGCGCGCGCCATGGCCGGGCTCGCCGACTCGAGCACGGCCGGCTCGTCGAGGACCCGGCGGAGCGCGCGGTTCTCGCGCCGCAGCGTCTGCACCTCGAGCACGCGGGCGAGGAGGAGTCCCACCTGCTCGAGCGAGAAGGGCTTCACCAGGTAGTCGTAGGCCCCGGCGCGCATCGCCTCGACCGCCTCGGCCACGGTCGCGTACGCGGTCATGAGCACGACGATCGCCTCGGGACGGCGGCGGCGGACCTCACGCAGCAGTGCCAGCCCGTCCATGCCGGCCATGCGGATGTCGGAGAAGATCACGTCCGGGTCGTGCCGCTCGAGGAGGGCGAGCGCCGCCGTCGCCTCGGGCGCGACCTCGGCGCGGTGGCGGAGGCTCCGCACGTAGGTGGCGAGGTGCTCGCGGATGTTCTTCTCGTCGTCGACGATGAGGACGGTCGCCATGCGTGCCCTAACTCCGTGGCAGCTCGAGCGTGAAGCGGCTGCCCTTGCCCATCTCGCTTTCCAGGTGGATGCGCCCGCCGTGCGCCTGGACGATGTCGCGCACGATGGCGAGCCCGAGCCCCGCGGCGCCGGCCTCGCCCCCGTCGCCGCCCTGCACGAAGCGCTGGAAGATGCGCTCGCGCTGCTCGGGCGGGATCCCCGGCCCGGTGTCGCTGACCGCCACCAGCACCGTGCCGTCCTGCGGCGCCGCCTCGATGCGGACGCGGCCGCCCGTGGGCGTGTAGCGGATCGCGTTCGAGATCAGGTTGGAGAGCGCCCAGGCGATCTTGGTCGCATCACCCGCGATCGTCACGCCACCCCCGGCCGGCGCGCTGGCCTCGAGGGTGACGCCGCGCTCCCGGGCCTGGAGGGCGAAGAGGCGGGTGGCGCGCGCGATCACCTCTCCCAGATCCACGTTCTGGCGCTCGAGGGCAATGCTCATGGCGCGCGAGCGCGACACGTCGAGCAGGCGCTGCGCGACGTCCTCCAGGCGCACGACGTCCTCGTGGGCCGTGTCGAAGAGGCTGCGCCGCTCCTCCTCGGGGGCCCCGCGGCGGAGGAGCTCCACCGCCATGCGGAGCGAGGCGAGCGGCGTGCGCAGCTCGTGGGAGAGGGTGGCCATGAGCTGCTCGCGCCGGGCCTCTTGGTCGCGCAGGTAGGTGACGTCCTGCAGGACCAGGATGAACCCCGCGTGCGACCCGTCGCGGGCGCGGAACGGCGTCGGGCGGAGCACGTAGTAGTGATCCCGGCCGCGGAGGAAGAGCGCCAGCTCGAGCGCGTGGTGCTCGCCTTCGGGGTGGGCGAGGAAGTCCCGCACCGCCGCGCGCAGGCGGAGGTAGTGGGCGTGGTTGGTGCCGAGGCTGTCGAAGCGAACGCCGATCGCCTGCGTGCGCTCGAAGCCCAGGATGGCGCCCGCGACCTCGTTCACGTGCACGACGACGCCGTCGCGGTCGAGCACGACCAGGCCGTCCTCGATGCTCTCGATGACCGCCTCGACCAGGTCGACGCGCGTGCGCTCGATCGCCACCGCCGCCAGCCCGGCGAGCGCCTCGAGGAGCTGGCGCTGGTCGAGCGGCAGCAGCCTTCCGGGGGTCTCGGCGCGGAGCGCGAGCACCCCGACCGCGCCACGGACGGTACGCATCGGGACGTGAAACCACTCGCCGCCGGGAAGCGCGTCGGTGCCGGGCCCCGCCGGCTGATTGTGCTCCCACACCCAGGTCGCCGTCGCGCGCTCGGCCTCCGAGATCTCCGCCCCGGGGGGACGGATGGCGCGCAGGACGAGCCGTCCGGCGTCGGGCAGGAAGAGCGCCGCGCCCGTGCCGAAGAGCTGCGCCACGTGGTCCACGACGACGCGGACGAGGTCGCCGAGGCTGGCGGCGCCCGCGATCTCGCGCGCGAAGGCGTAGAGGGCCGCGGTGCGCGCCTCGCGTCGTCGGGCCGCCTCGGCCTGATCGCGGACCCGCGCCGTGAGCTCGCTGGTCAGCACCGCGACCACCAGGAACATGAGCAACGACAGGATGTCCTGCGGCTTGGTGACCGTGAACGTGAAGCGCGGCTCGACGAAGAAGAAGTCGTACACGACCAGGCCCAGGACGGCCGCGAAGATCGACGGCCCGAGCCCGGCGAGCACTGCGGTCAGCAGGACCGCGGCCAGGAAGACCATGCCCGGGTCGGGGAGCGGCAGCAGGGCCATCAGCCCCGCGGCGACCAGCGCGGCCGCCGCCACCACCCCGCCCGCGAGCGCGTAGCCAGCCAGCCGCGCGGGCGGGCGCGTGGGGGGCGCTGCGGTGCGGGCTCGCGCCCCGGACTCGCGCTCGCCGGAGATCACGCGGACGTCGATCGGCCCGCTCTGCCGGATGACCCCTGTCTCTTATACACATCTGACGCTGCCGACGA
>JBKPBB010000450.1:0-2297 GCA_046744245.1 Thermodesulfobacteriota bacterium | reverse complement strand
CCTCGCTCCCGAGCCGCACGAAGTCCTCGTAGGCGATCACCTCGGCGCGGATGAAGCCGCGCTCGATGTCGCTGTGGACCTTGCCCGCCGCCTTGAGGGCGGTCGTGCCGCGGCGGATCGGCCAGGCGCGGCACTCGTCCTCGCCGCTGGTGAGGAAGCTCACCAGGTCGAGGAGCGCGTAGCTGGCGCGGATGAAGCGGGCGCGCGCGCTCTCGGTGAGGCCCAGGTCGCCCAGGAACGCGTCCCGGTCGGCAGGCTCCAGCTCGGCGATCTCGGCCTCGAGCCGGGCGGAGAGCGCCATCGCCTCGGCGCCCTCGGCGCGCGCGCGGGCGGCGACCTCCGCCGCGATCGGCGCCGCGGCCTCCGTCTCGGGCACGTTCAGCACGACGAGGAGCGGGCGGAGCGAGAGGAACGCGAACCCGGCGAGCGCTGCCCGCTCCTCGGGCGCGAGGCCGAGGGTGCGGAGCGGCCTGCCCGCCTCGAGCGACGGCGCCAGGCGCTCGAGGAGCGCCCGCTCGCGCTCGTGGCCCTTCTCCTTCCGCAGGCGCTCGAGCCGCTTCTCGATGACGGCCAGATCGGCGAGCACGAGCTCGGCGGCGAAGCTCTCCAGGTCGGCGGCGGGGGTGGGCGGCGCGCCCGCGAGGTCGGGGAAGCCGCGCACCACCTCGACCAACGCGTCGGCATCGCGCAGCTGCGCCACGGTCGCGGCGTCGAGTACCGTGCGCCGCTCGGGCGCGCTGCGGGCGGGCGGGAAGTCGACGAAGCTCACCTCGGCGTAGGTCGTCTTGCGCGGCTGGTAGACGGCGGCGAGCGCGTCGACGCGCGCGTCGGGCACCTTGATGACACCCAGGTTGAGGCCCGGCCCGGCGCGCTCGGCGTGGAGACCCGTCAGCGCGTTGAAGACGGTCGTCTTGCCCGCGCCGGGGAAGCCGGTCAGCCCGACCTTCATGCCGCCGCGAGGGCGGCCGCGGCCAGCTGGAGGCCCGCGATCGTCTTCCCGTCCACGATCTCGCCGCGCTGGACCATGGCGAGCGCCTCGGCGAGCGGCAGCCGGGCGATCTCGGCGATCACCTCGTCGGCCTCGTGCCGGTGCGCCGCCGGGTGGAGCCGGCGCGCCAGGAAGAGGTGGATGCGCTCGTCACAGAAGCCGGGCGTGGTGAAGATGGTCCCGAGGTGCGTGAGCTCGCCCGCCTCGACGCCTGCCTCCTCGGCCAGCTCGCGCGCCGCGCACGCGCGGGGCGGCTCGTCGGGCGCGTCGAGGATGCCCGCCGGCAGCTCCCAGATGTAGCCGCCGGCGGCGTGGCGGTACTGGCGGATGAGCACGACGCGCCCGTCGTCATCGACCGCGGCCACGGCCGACGCGCCCGGGTGGCGTATCAGCTCCAGGTCGACCGCCGTGCCGTTCGGGAGCGTCACCCGCTCGACGCGCAGGTCGACGATCCGCCCCTTGTAGATCTGCCGCGCCATCCGCCCCGCATAGCGGCTGGCGGGGGGGAAAGGAAGAGGCGCTCAGGCGCTACTGCGCGCAGTACACCTGGCGGTCGTCGTTGTCGCCCTCCGGCACTTCGACTGGCACTCGAGGAGCTTCGTCGACGCGACGTCGAGCAATGAAAGAGGGCCCTCGCCGCGGTTGCCGCCCGGCGTCCGTCCGTACTATGCAAGCGCGACCATGCAGCGGCGCAAGACGATCGCCCTCACCCCCGAGGAGCAGCGGCGCTTCCTCGAGGCGTCCCACACCATCATCCTGACCAGCCTCGACCGGCAGGGCTATCCGCACTCGGTCGCCATGTGGTACGTGGCCGACCCCGACGGGACGGTGCTCATGACCACCTTCGCCAAGTCGCAGAAGGCCGTGAACCTGCGCCGCGACCCGCGCTGCGCGCTGCTGCTGGAGAGCGGGCGGACCTATCCCGAGCTGAAGGGGCTCCTCGTCCGCGGCCGGGCGGCGCTCGACGGGGACGTCGAGCACGTGCTCGACGTGCTCGCGCGGGTGCACGCCAAGTACAACGCGCCGGGGCCGGCGGACGGGCTGCGCGAGGCGATGCGCGGGCAGGCGCGCAAGCGGGTGGTGATCCGGGTGCGGCCCGAGCGGGTGGCGAGCTGGGACCACGCCAAGCTCGGCGGCGCGTACTAAAGCCGACCCGAGACCTTGTCTCGGGTCGGAACGGAAGCGAGCGTGTGGCGTTCGGTGGATCGTGCGAAGGCCGTGCCGCGGGCGGCGAAGCCGTCGCGGCCAAAATGAAGGCCTTGGGCAGAATGCTATCGCGCGCCCGACACGCACGACGACTCCCGGTACA
>JBKPBB010000348.1:0-3763 GCA_046744245.1 Thermodesulfobacteriota bacterium | reverse complement strand
CGCCGACTCGGCCATCATCGCCTGGATGAGCTGCTTGTCGGCGAGCACGCCGCCGTGCAGCTCGCGCTCGAGCGCGCGGCGGACGAGCATCTCGAGCGCCTTCTCGGCGCTCCCGATCCAGCGCATGCAGTGCGCGAGCCGAGCCGGTCCGAGGCGCGCCTGCCCGAGGCGGTGGCCCTGGCCCCGGCCGCCCAGGATGGCGGCGTCCGACACGCGCACGTCCTCGAGGCGGATCTCGCAGTGGTTGCCGTGCCCGGCCATGGTCTCCACGTCGCGCACGATCGTCCAGCCCGGCGCGTCCGCGTCGACGAGGAAGGCGGTGTTGCGCGCCTGGGGCGGCTGGGCGTCGGGATCCGTCTTCGCGATCACGATGGCGAAGGCCGCGCCGCGCGCGCCGGAGATGAACCATTTGTGGCCGTTCAGGACCCAGTGGTCGCCGTCGCGCACGGCCGTCGTGCGGATGCCGGTCGGGTCCGAGCCCGCGACCTCCGGCTCGGTCATCGCGAAGCAGGAGCGGACCTTGCCGTCGACCAGCGGGCGGAGGTAGCGCTCCTTCTGCTCGCCGTCGGCGTGATGGAGGAGCGTGTGCATGTTGCCTTCGTCGGGCGCGTGGCAGTTCAGCACGTAGGCGCCCATCATGGTGCGCCCGCACTCCGCCGACACGAAGGCCATGGCGAGCGGCCCGAGCCCCATGCCGCCCCACTCGGGCGGCATGTGCGGCGCCCACAACCCCGCCGCGCGCGCCTTCTCGCGCAGCGCGGCGTAGCCCTTGCGCCAGCCCCCCTCCTGCCGCATGCGCGCTTCGGCGGCCGCCACCTCGTTCTCCATGAAGGCGCGCACGCGCTCGCGCACCGCGAGCACATCGGGGGGCAGCGTGAAGTCGATGGCCATCTGTCGCTCCTCAGCCGTGGCTCTCGATGTGGGCGCGGGCGCGGCCGATCAGCCCCTCGGCCACCGCCTCGCCGCCCGCCATCCGGTCGTCCTTCGTCTGCCCCTTGTGCCAGCGGTAGAAGAGCTGCTGCACGACCCCCGCCATCTTGAAGAGGCCGAAGACGTAGTAGTAGGGCATGCGGCTCACGTCGCGGCCGCTCCGCTCCGCGTAGCGCTGGATCGCCTCGGCCCGCGTCATGAAGCCCGGCGTGCGCGACGGCATCGAGGCGAGGAACGCGTACTCCTCCCCCAACTCGAACCACGACGAGAGCAGCGTGCCGAGGTCGGTGAACGGGTCGCCCACGGTGCACATGTCCCAGTCGTAGACGGCGACGCAGCGCGCGGGATCGTCTTCCGCGACCGCCATGTTGTCGAGCCGCCAGTCGTTGTGCACGAGCGTCGGCGGCGGCGACGGCGGCATGTGGTCATTGAGCCAGCCGATCACCTCGGGCGCGGCGGCCACGTCCTTCGTCCGGGCGCGCTCCCAGCGGTCCGTCCAGCCCTTCACCTGCCGTGCGAGATACCCCTCCGGCTTGCCGAGCGTCTCGAGGCCGGCGGCCCTGGGGTCGACCGCGTGGAAGTCGGCGAGCGTGTCGATCATCACCTGCGAGAGCTTGCGGTTCGCGACCGGGTCGTTGCCGCCACCGAACTCGGGCGGGACCTCGCGGCGCACCACCGTGCCGCGCCGGCGCTCCATCACGAAGAACGGCCTGCCGATCACGCTCGTGTCCTCGCAGTAGAGGAAGGCGCGCGGCGCGGGCGGGAACACCTTGTAGAGGACGGAGAGCACCCGGAACTCCCGCCCCATGTCGTGCGCGCTCGCGGGGAGGTCGCCGGGCGGCGGCCGGCGGAGCACGTAGTTCGTGCCGCCCGGGTAGTGGAGCAGGTAAGTCAGGTTCGCGTGCCCGCCGGGGAATTGCCAGACGTCCGGCGTACCGCTCGCCTCCGGGAGGCGCCCGGCGACGTAGGCGCCGACGGCGGCCGCGTCGATCTCCTCGCCGGGCCGGACGGGAATGACGTCGGGGTCGGGAGCGGTGTGCGCCACGCGTCACCCGAGGTAACAGGGGGCCGCGACCGGCGTCAACCGGAGCCATGGTTGCCTCGCGTGCGCGGGCGGCGCTAGAGTCGCCGCGGTATCCCGCTCCCCAACCGCCCTCCTCTACCATGGACGACGTCGCCGCCGCCTTCGACCCGCAGCTCATGTTCGACTTCCCGGATCCGTACCCGATGTTCGCGGAGATGCGTCGCGCGCAGCCGGTCGCGCACTTCACCATGCTCGGCCGCGAGAACTACGTCGTCACGCGCTACGACGACGTGTGGGCCGTGCTGCGCGACGGCGACACCTACTCCTCGCGCGCGAACTGGGAGGTGGGGAAGTTCTTCGGCCGCACCATCATCGAGATGGACGGGAAGGAGCACACGCGCACGCGCGCGCTGGTCTCCGCCGTGTTCAGCGCGCGCGCCATCGAGGCGCTCCAGCCGGTCATCACCCGGCTGGTGCACGAGCGGATCGACACCTTCGCCGGCGCGGGCCGCGCCGACCTGGTGGCGGAGCTGACCACCATCTTCCCCGTGCAGGTGATCGCCCACATCGTCGGCGTGCCCGCGGGCGACTACGCGCGCTTCATGCGCTGGTCGCTCGACCTGATCGCCTTCAGCAAGAACCCGGCGAAGGGGCGCGCGGCGTCGGACCACCTGCACGACTACCTGCTGCCGCTCGTCCGGAGCCGGCGTGCCGAGCCGCACGACGACGTGATCACGAAGCTCGTCACGGGGACGGTGGACGGCGTCGGGCTCACCGACGACGAGGTGATCAGCTTCCTCCGCCTGCTCCTTCCCGCCGGCGCCGAGACCACGTCGCGGCTCATGGGCAGCATGTTCTTCGCGCTCCTCGCCGAGCGGGGAGAGCCCCTCGAGCGCGTGCGTGCCGACCGCGCGCTCGTGCCCTGGGCGGTCGAGGAGACGCTCCGCTGGGAGACGCCCGTCCTCTTCGTCGCGCGCCAGGCGACGCGCCCCGTCGAGATCGCGGGCGTCCACATCCCGGAGGGGAAGTTCGTCTCCGCCGTGATCGCTTCGGGCAACCGCGACGAGACGCACTACCCGGACCCGGACCGCTTCGACCTGGACCGCCGCGCCGACGACCACCTCTCCTTCGGCTTCGGCCGCCACTTCTGCCTCGGCTACCACCTGGCGAAGATGGAGGCGCGGACGGCGCTCAACGCGATGCTCGATCGGCTGCCCGAGCTGCGGCTGGATCCCGAGGCGGAGCCGCCACGGATCACGGGGCTCGCGTTCCGGTCGCCGCAGGTGCTGCGGGTGCGGTGGTAGCACCGAAATTCAGCTCTCCAGGTCCGGCAGCACCGGCAGCCGCGTGCGCGCCGTCATGCGCCGGAAGAGCCCGGGCAGCAGCACCCGCACCACGTATCCGATCCCGATGTACCCCGGCACCGTGACCTCGTACCTGCCGCGCTCGAGCGCGCGCAGGACGCGGCGCGAGAACTCCGGCGGCTCGAGGAACGTGCGCTCCGCGCCGCGTGGCATGCGGGCCATCACCTCCGGCGTGAACATCTCGGTGCGCACCAGCGCCGGGTAGACCGTCATCACGTGGATGCCGAGCGGCGCCAGCTCGTAGGAGAGCCCCTCGGAGAGGCCCGTCACGGCGAACTTGCTCGCCGAGTACGCGGCCTCGTCCGGCTGCCCGAGCTTGCCCGCCACCGAGGAGATGTTGACGATCCAGCCGCGGCGCCGGGCGCGCATCGCGGGCAGCACGGCCTTGGTCGCCCACACCACGCCCAGGTAGTTGGTGCGCATCATGCGCTCGATGTCGGCCGCG
>JBKPBB010000469.1:0-15121 GCA_046744245.1 Thermodesulfobacteriota bacterium | reverse complement strand
ACAAGGCGGCGGGCATCGACGTCCTCGATCCCGACTACCGCGCGGTGGCGGATCGCAAGGAGGCGCTCGCCGCGCGCGCGCAGGAGATCGTCGCGCTGATGTCGGAGATGAGCGCCTTTCTCCGCTGAGCGGCCGTTGCCTCGGTGGGTGGCGGGCTGCTGCGGCTCCCTCGGAGCGGCCGAAGGTTGGCCAGCCGCATCAGTCCGTGCCCTGCTCGCCGAGGAACCGGCGCATCTGGGCGTGGAGCCCCTGTATGCCGGCGCGGATCGTGAGCACGTGGCGCACCTCGAGGGCGGCGGCGAGCCGCTCGCGCATCAGGGCGGTCCGAGCCTGGGATTCCTGCTGCACCAACGCATCGAGATCCGGCTGCGTGACGGTACCCGTGCCGAGCTCCAGACCAGCCCGCGTCAACCGCTGCGCCAGCTGATCCGTTAGGAACGGCGGACGAACACTTCGCGGTCGATGGGAAGCTGATCGCCACCGACCGCGCTCGGTAGGCGACGATCGGGATCGAGCGCCTGATCTGCCCTTCGGCGGCGCGCAGGCGCCTGCTCGGCGCGCTGCTCCTCATGCTCATCGCCGCCGGCGCGAGGGCTCGACGAGATCGGCAGCGAAGACTCTAGCCCCGTCTCGGTCGCCGGCCGCTTCCCGGAGCCGCCGGCTGACGGCTCACACGCGACACCTGGTCGCCCTCGAAGTAGATCTCGAACGTGTCGCCGCGACTCGCCCAGTACCTCCAGGTGGGTGCGTCGAGGGACGGCGTGCGGTCCGCGGGCGGGTAGCCGAGCGCCATCAGCACCTGGTCGCGGGTCATGCCGACGCTCACCGTCCCCTCCTCGATCATCCTCCTGGTCTTGTCGACCTCGGCCGCCTGCTTCCCGTCGGGCGGCAGCTTGGGGAGCCGCGCGTACGGATCATCGGGCGGGAAGACGCGGTCGAGGTACTGGTCCAGGGTGAGACTGCGGGCGCCGTCCCGGAGGGTGAGCGTGATCGGCGGGTGTCCCGCGGCCTTGAACGTGACGCTGTCCTTCCGCACCTCGAGGATCTGGATCCGAGTGCCGAACGGGATGAGCGTGCCGCGCAGGTAGTTCGCGTCCGTGATCTCGGGCTTCTCGTAGTGCAGGTTGCAGCAGGTGTAGCGGAACTGGTTCGCCAGCGGATGGGGGACCGTCGGCTCCTTGCAGGCCACGGCGAGGGCGAGAGCGGCAGCGGCCGCCAGGTGCGCTCTGGGCATCGATTTCTTCCTCGCTGCGCGCCCTGTAGCAGGGTTTACCCACGCTGCAAAGGAAGCCTGACGCGGGCGTAACGCAAGACCGATCGCCTCCGTTGACGCCGCCTGGTTTGGACCGCGGATCGGATATGGCAACCTCCCCGCACACCTCCATGCGTCATTCGGCGCCACGCAACCGGGCCGAAGCGTGCGGGTCCCGTCCTAAGGTCTCTGCGCTTCCTGGCCGATACAGCGGTTCAGGAGGTCGTGGAGCCCAGTGCCCATCGTGGAGAAGGACCCGTGGCGCGCGCAGTACTTCGTCGGCGTCGCTTGCCCGGAGGACGTCGTCATTCCGACGGACGACCAGGATGCCTACCGGCTCCATCCGGCGCATCGCTGGATCTACAACAAGCTCCTGATCTGCGAGACGCAGGGAATCGAGCACGGCCCGCACGGGATCGCGCCGGCTCGCTTCCCGGTGTTCAGCAAGCCCATCTACAATCTCCGGGGCATGGGGGTCGGCGGGAAGATCATCCGGACGCGAGCGGAGTACGATCGGGAGCAGGAGCCCGGACACCTCTGGATGCCCGTTCTCGGCGGCGCGCACGTGAGCAGTGACGTGGCGGTCATGGACGGCGAGCCCGTCTGGTGGCGGCACTCGACCGGTTTGGCGCTCGGCGACGGCACCTTCGACTACTGGACCGTGCAGGCCGAGGCGCTGCCGGCGCTCGAGGCGTACGGTGGCGACTGGCTCCGCCGCCACCTCCCCGGATACTCGGGGTTCGTGAACCTCGAGACGATCGGCGGGACGATCATCGAGGCCCACCTCCGGTTCGCGGATCAGTGGGTCGATCTCTACGGGGCGGGCTGGGTGGAGAGCCTCGTCGAGCTCTACGCGCACGGTCGCTGGGGCTTTCCCGACTCGGCGCGGCAGGTGGGCTACAGCGTGGTCCTCTTCGGGAAGCACGGGGTGCGCTGGGCGGTCGATCCCGCCGAGGTGGACGGGCTCCGGCACGTCGGTGGTGTGTCGAGCATCCAGATCACGTTCCACACCGACCAGCCCCCCGACGCCCACGCCATGCCGCCGGGAGGGTTCCGGCTCGCAATCGTGAACTGCTGGGATCTCGCGGTGGGGGTGCTCGTGCGCGAGCGGCTGACGAGGATGTTCCGCGCGGCGGACGTCGGCGATGCGGCCGTGGGCGCGCGGTGAAGGTCGTCACCGCGTTCCCGCGCCCGGTCAGGCGCATCGAGCACTGCTGGATCCCCCTGCCCGACGGGTGCCGGCTCGCGGCGCGCCTCTGGCTCCCGGAGGATGCCGACACGTCGCCCGTGCCCGCCATCGTCGAGTACATCCCGTACCGCAAGCGCGACTTCACGCGCGCACGCGACGAGCCGATGCACCACTATTTCGCGGGCCACGGCTACGCCGCCGTGCGCGTCGACGTGCGCGGCACGGGCGAATCGGACGGCGTTCTGCTCGACGAGTACTCGGAGCAGGAGCTCGGCGACGGCGTTGCGGTGATCGACTGGATCGCCTCGCAGCCGTGGTGCACCGGCGCGGTCGGGATGATCGGCAAGTCCTGGGGCGGCTTCAACGTCCTGCAGATCGCCGCCCGGCGCCCGCCCGCGCTGCGGGCGGTCATCACGGTGTGCGGGTCCGACGACCGCTACGCCGACGACGCCCACTACATGGGCGGCTGCCTGCTGAACGAGAACCTCACCTGGGGGTCCGTGCTGCTCGCCTCGAGCGCGCTCCCCCCGGACCCGGCGCTGGTGGGGGAGCGCTGGCGCGCGCTGTGGCTCGCGCGCCTCGACCACGCCGTGCTCTTCCCCGAGGTCTGGCTGCGCCATCAGCGGCGCGATGCCTACTGGCGGCATACCGACCTCGAGCGAATCACCTGTGCCGTCTACGCCGTCGGCGGGTGGGCGGACGCGTACACGAATGCGATCCCCCGGCTCCTCGCGGGGCTCACCGCGCCACGGAAGGGCCTGATCGGGCCCTGGGCTCACGTCTATCCCCACACCGGCGGCCCGGGGGCGGCGATCGGCTTCCTCCAGGAGGCGCTTCGCTGGTGGGACAGATGGCTCAAGGGGATCGACACGGGCGTGCTCGACGAGCCGCTCTGCCGGATCTGGATGCAGGAGAGCCCCGATGGCGCCGGCCGCTGGGTGGCGGAAGCGACCTGGCCGTCGCCGCGCATCACGCCGAAGCGCCATGCGCTCGCTCCGGGTCGGCTCGAGGAGGCGGGCGGTCCCGAGGTCCCGGTCGAGTGGCGGTCGCCGCCGTCGGTGGGGCTCGCCGCCGGCGACTGGTGCTCCTTCGGCGGCGAGGACGCTCCCACCGACCAGCGCGACGACGACGCCGGATCGCTCACCTTCGACTCGGCGCCCCTCGGCGAGCGCCTCGAGATTCTCGGCGCCCCGGTTGCCGTCCTGGCGCTGGCCGTCGACCGGCCCCAGGCCTTGCTCGCCGTCCGCCTGAACGAGATCCTCCCCGACGGCTCCTCGGTCCGCGTGACCTACGGCGTCCTCAATCTCACGCACCGCGCGAGCCACGAGCATCCCGAAGCGATCGAGCCGGGGCGGCGATACAGGGTGCGGGTGGCGCTCAACCACATCGCCCACGCGTTCGCTGCCGGGAGTCGGCTTCGCCTGGCGCTCTCGACCGCGTACTGGCCGGTCGTGTGGCCGTCACCCCAGCCGGTGACGTTGACCCTGTTCACCGGCGCAAGCGGCCTCGAGCTGCCGGTGCGAGCGCCGGATCCCGGGGACGATCGGTTGAGGCCCTTCGAGGAGCCCGAAGGCGCACCTCCGGCCTCGTACGTCGAGCTGCGCCCGAGGCGCGTCGAACGGACGGTCGAGCGTGACGGCGCGGCGGGGGAGATCGTCTACGCGGTCGTCACCGAGGGAGCCGAGTTCGGGGCCGCTGGGCAGGGCCGGATCGAGGAGATCGACCTGGAGCTGGAGCAGTCGAGCGTCAGGCGCTACCGAATCCAGGAGCGCGACCCGCTGACGGCCCGGGCGGAGGTCGTGCACCGCATGGGGCTCCGGCGAGGGACGTGGGCGGTGACGGTCGAGAGCCATGCGTGGTTCTCCGCGACCGAGGAGGCCTTCGAGTTGCGCGCGCGGCTCGAGGCCTTCGAAGGCGACACGCTCCTACGCTCGCGCACCTGGGACTGCCGCGTCGCGCGCGACGGGGTCTAGGAGGCTGACTCCTAGCCGAATCCGGTCGATGCGGTCGCCCCGACCGACCACAGCTCACGACACGGCGTCGAACAGCACCCCGAGCCACCGCAGCACCTTGGTCCCGAGGGCGAGCCCGAGCAGGAGACCGATCACGCGATCTCTTCGCACCACGTGCAGCTGAACCGGGAGGCGCGGCCGCGCGATGGCTGGCGCCGGGGATCGGACCGCTGCCCCGCGGAGATCGATCAGGTGCCGGTCGCGAGCGACCCAGCGTCGGATGAACAGCGTGCCGCGATCACCCGTGCGCCAGAGCTTGCCGCTGAGCTGCCCGCGCGGGAGCCAGAGGCTCCTCTCCCCGATCCGGCAGAGCAGGGCTGGAGCCGTTGACCTGATGACACGGACGTCCTGAAACGCCACCAAGCCCTCGGCGTCGTCCGTGGCCATGGCACGCTTCTCCTTTCGGAGTCCGCGCCGAGCACACGTGGGTAGGAGCGGGGCCCCTGCACGGTCGCGCTGCGGGGCTCTGAACGGGCTCATGGAAAGCGTATCGGACTCCTGCTGAGGGCACAAGTACGTGTGGAGAAGAGGCGGGACCGGAGCGCTGACTGTCACGCTAGGGAATTTGACAGAAGGCGTGATGAGGAGTATGAGGTGTTGGTTAAGCGTCCCGGGTGACCTCGACGACCCGCGACCGCTCGTCTCAGTCCGAGACCGCCTCGCGCTCAAAGGCCTCCGCGCGGTTGGCGTCTCTCCAGGCCGCAATCAAGGAGGCACGATGCCGTTTTCGCAGTCGTTTCGCCGACCCTCGCCCGCCCGCGCCCGCGGTCCCGTTCTCGCGGTGGGCTGGCGGGTCTACGTGGCTCGTTCGCAAGACGGCCCGGCTCGCGTGCCGTTGACGGACTATGCCGGTACGAATGCGCTGGCGACCCTCGCCGACGGCAACGAAGTCGAGATCCTCGCCTGGCGCCCCGGCGGATCTGGCACCCGCTATCGCGTTCGCTCCGCGCCTGATGGCCTCGAAGGCTGGCTCGGGGTCGGCAACCTGCGGAGCGCACGGTCTGCCGTCTCGCCGGCACCCACCGCGCCCGCTCGGCCGGCTGCGGATTCCGCGCTGCCGCGCGCGAAGCAATCCGAAGCTTCCGGGCGCCGGTTCGGCCAGCGCGCGCACTGAGGACGGTGGGGTCAGCGCAATGAGTGGACGGGTGCCTGCAGTACTGGGGAGATCGGGCATGGAGCTGTTCGTGGAACCCTCGGTTCGCGCTCTGATCGCCGATCATCTGGGCGTCGGCGTCGAAGAGCTCGTCCCCGGCGTCTCTCTGCGTGACGATCTGGCGGCCGATTCGCTCGATCTCGTCGAGCTGACGATGGCGCTCGAGGCGGAGTTCGGGATCGTGGTGCCCGAGCGCGTCCTCGATCGGGTGCGCACCTACGGCGACCTCGTCCAGGCCACCGGCCTCCTCATCCGCGCGCGCCGCGCGGCCGAGGTGCGAGCGGCGGAGCCGCCGCTGCGCATGTGGGCACGCGTCGTGCCCCCCGGGGGTGAGTCGGGCGGGAGCCTCGAGCGGGCGGGCTGGCTCACCCCGTACGCGGCCGAGACGATCGTCGAGGACGCGCTGCGGGCGGGCGACGGGGCGCAGCTCGAGGTGACGGTCGCGGCGAGCGCCGACGACGTCGAGCTGGCCCGCGTGCAGCATCACTTCGCGTGGCTCGGTGAGCGCGACGTTCGGGTGACCGTCCGGCGCGACGATCGGCCGGTGGTGCACTCCGCCTTCACCCATCGCGTGCTCGATCAGCTGATCGGAGCACCCACGACGGCCACCGTCGCCGACGACGTCAAAGGGAGCAGCAGGCAGTAGCTGCGGTAGGCTCGTCGGGGGTCCGCGTCTCGTGGCCGCTCACGAAGACGCCGGCGACGGCGCCGCGGCCGCTCGCCGAAACCGCCGCTCCCGCAGGCGGTGAAACCACAGGCTGAAGCGGTCCAGGTAGAGGTAGACGACGGGGGTGGTGTAGAGGGTGAGGAGCTGGCTCAGGAGCAGCCCGCCGACGATGGTGATGCCGAGGGGGCGGCGCAGCTCGGCGCCCACGCCCGTGCCGAGGGCGAGGGGCAGGCCGCCCAGCAGGGCCGCCATGGTGGTCATCATGATGGGGCGGAAGCGCAACAGGCAGGCCTCGTAGATCGCCTCCTCGGGCGGCTTGCCCTCCGTCCGCTCCGCCTCCACCGCGAAGTCGATCATCATGATGGCGTTCTTCTTGACGATGCCGATCAGCAGGATGATGCCGATGAGCGCGATCACGCTCAAATCGGTGCGGCAGAGGAGGAGGGCCAGGATGGCGCCGACGCCGGCGGAGGGGAGGGTGGAGAGGATGGTGAGGGGGTGGATGTAGCTCTCGTAGAGGACGCCGAGGACGATGTAGACGGTGACCAGCGCGGCGAGGATGAGCAGCGGCTCGTTGGCGAGCGACGCCTGGAAGGCCTGGGCGGTGCCCTGGAAGCTCGAATGGATGCCGGCGGGGAGGCCGAGGTCGCGGACGGCGGCTTCGATGGCGGCGACGGCGTCGCCGAGGGCGACGCCGGGGGCGAGGTTGAAGGAGAGGGTGATGGCGGGGAACTGGCCCTGGTGGTTGACGGCGAGGGCGGTGGTGCCGGGGGCGAAGTGGGTGAAGGCGGCGAGGGGCACGGGCGCGCCGGTGGCCGGGCGCACGTAGATGTCCTCGAGGGTCTCCGGGCTCTGCCAGAACGCCGGGGCGACCTCCATCACGACGTGGTACTGGTTCAGCTCGGTGTACATGGTCGAGACCTGGCGCTGGCCGAAGGCGTCGTAGAGCGTGTCGTCGATCAGCTGGGGGGTGATGCCGAGGCGGGAGGCGGTGTCGCGGTCGATCACGAGCGAGGCCTCCAGGCCGCGGTTCTGCGCATCGCTGCTGACGTCGACCAGGGAGGGGAGTTCCTGGAGCTTGCGCTGCACGCGCGGCGCCCAGCGGTTGAGCTCACGCAGGTCGTCGCCCTGCAGCGTGAACTGGAAGAGCGCGTTGCTGAGACGCCCGCCGACCCGGATGTCCTGGACGGCCTGCAGGTAGAGGTTCGCCCCGGGCACGGTGGTGAGCTTCGGACGAAGGCGCGCCATCACCTCGGCGGCGGTGAGCTTCCGCTCGTCGATGGGCTTGAGCGCCATGAACATGCGCGCCGCGTTGGTGCTCCCCTGGTTGCCGCCCGTGAACGCGACCACGGTGTCCACCGCCGGGTCCGATCTGACGATACTCACGAACTGCGCGAGCTTCTCGTGCATCGACTGGAACGAGGTGCCCTGGTCCGCCTGGACTGCACCCATGAGCCGGCCGTTGTCCTGCTCCGGGAAGAATCCCTTGGGCACGATCACGTACAGGTAGACGTTGATGCACACGGTGATCAGGGTCACCAGCATGGTGAGGCGGGTGTGCCGCAGGACCCACACCAGGCCCTTCTCGTAGGCGCCGAGGAGCAGGTCGAAGGCGCGCTCGCTCGCCTTGTAGAGGCGGCCGTGCGCTTCGCCGCGCCTGGACTTGAGGAAGCGGGCGCACATCATCGGGGTCGTGGTGAGCGAGACCACGAGCGACACGGCGACGGCCACCGAGAGCACCACCGCGAACTCCCGGAAGAGCCGCCCGACGATCCCGCCCATCAGCAGGATGGGGATGAACACCGCCATGAGCGAGGCGCTCATCGAGAGGACGGTGAAGCCGATCTCGCGCGAGCCGCGCAGCGCGGCTGCGAGCGGCGTGAGCCCCTGCTCGAGGTAGCGGGTGATGTTCTCGATCACGACGATCGCGTCGTCGACCACGAAGCCGGTCGAGATGGTGAGCGCCATCAGCGAGAGGTTGTCGATGCTGTAGCCGCACAGGTACATCACCCCGAACGTGCCGATGAGCGAGAGCGGCACCACCACTCCCGGGATCGCCGTCGCCCACGCGTTGCGCAGGAACACGAACACCACCAGGATGACGAGCGCGATCGAGACGAGGAGCGTCAGCTCGACGTCGCGGATGGAGCTGCGGATCGTGGTGGTGCGGTCGAGCATCACGGTCAGGTCGATCGCGGCGGGAATCGAGGCGCGGAGCTGCGGCAGGAGCGCTCGCACCCGGTCGACCGTCGCGATGATGTTGGCAGCGGGCTGACGGAAGATGATGATCAGGACGGCGGGCTTCCCGTTGGCGAGCCCGGCGGTGCGCAGGTCCTCGACCGAGTCCACGACCTCGGCCACGTCCGAGAGGCGCACCGGCGCGCCGTCGTGGTAGGCGACGATGAGCGGCCGGTACTGATCGGCCCTGAGCAGCTGATCGGTGGCGCGGATCGCCCACGCGGTGGTCCCGTTCGCGAGCTCGCCCTTCGGCCGGTTGGCGTTGGCGGCGCCGAGCGCCGCCCGCACCTGCTCGAGCCCGATGCCGTACTTGTTGAGCACCGTGGGGTTGAGCTCCGCGCGCACCCCCGGGAGCGCGCTCCCGCCCACGATCACCTGGCCCACGCCCTGCACCTGCGAGAGCTTCTGCTGCAGGATCGACGAGGCCGCGTCGTAGAGCCGGCTCGTGTCGATGATGGGCGAGGTGAGCGCCAGGATGAGGATGGGTGCGTCGGCCGGGTTCACCTTCCGGTAGTTCGGGTTGTTGGGTAGGTTCGTCGGGAGCTGGCCACGCGCCGCGTTGATCGCGGCCTGCACGTCGCGCGCGGCGGCGTCGATGTTGCGGCCGAGGTCGAACTGCAGGACGACGGTCGTCGAGCCGAGGTAGCTGGTCGACGTCATGTCGGTGACGCCGGCGATGCGGCCGAACTGGCGCTCGAGCGGCATCGCCACGGCCGAGGCCATGGTCTCCGGGCTCGCCCCGGGGAGCGCGGCCGTCACCTGGATGGTCGGGAACTCCACCTGCGGGATGGGCGACACCGGGAGGTGCTGGAAGGCGAGCACGCCCGCCAGGGCGAGCGCCACCGTCAGCAGCGTGGTCGCGACCGGGCGGCGGATGAAGGGCGCGGAGATACTCACCGGGCCTCGAGCGCCACGTCGTCGGCCGCCCTGGGCACCTGGCGCCGGGCGAGCCGGTCGAAGGCGAGGTAGACGACGGGGGTGGTGTAGAGGGTGAGGAGCTGGCTCAGGAGGAGCCCGCCGACGATGGTGATGCCGAGGGGGCGGCGCAGCTCGGCGCCCACGCCCGTGCCGAGGGCGAACGGGAGGCCGCCCAGCAGGGCCGCCATGGTGGTCATCATGATGGGGCGGAAGCGCAGCAGGCAGGCCTCGTAGATCGCCTCCTCCGGGGGCTTCCCCTCCGTCCGCTCCGCCTCGAGCGCGAAGTCGATCATCATGATGGCGTTCTTCTTGACGATGCCGATCAGCAGGATGATCCCGATGAGCGCGATCACGCTCAAATCGGTGCGGCAGAGGAGGAGTGCCAGGATGGCGCCGACGCCGGCGGAGGGGAGGGTGGAGAGGATGGTGAGGGGGTGGATGTAGCTCTCGTAGAGGATGCCGAGGACGATGTAGACGGTGACGAGCGCGGCGAGGATGAGCAGCGGCTCGTTGGCGAGCGAGGCCTGGAAGACCTGGGCGGTGCCCTGGAAGCTCTGGCGGATGCTGGCGGGGAGGCCGAGGTCGCGTGCGACGGCTTCGATGGCGGCGACGGCGTCGCCGAGGGCGACGCCGGGCGCGAGGTTGAAGGAGAGGGTGACGACGGGGAACTGGCCCTGGTGGTTGACGGCGAGCGCGGTGGTGGCCGGGGCGAAGTGGGTGAAGGCGGCGAGGGGTACGGGCGCGCCGGTGGCCGAGCGCACGTAGATGTCCTTGAGGGTCTCCGGGTTCTGCTGGAAGCTCGGCTGCACCTCGAGGACGACGTGGTACTGGTTCAGCTGCGTGAAGATCGTGGACACCTGGCGCTGGCCGAAGGCGTCGTAGAGGGTGTCGTCGATCAGCTGGGGCGTGATGCCGAGGCGGGAGGCGGTGTCCCGGTCGATCACCAGCGACGCCTGGAGCCCGCCGTTCTGCTGGTCGCTCGCCACGTCGCGGAGCTCGGGGAGCGCCTGCAGCCGCTCGACGAGCCGCGGCGCCCAGGCGTGCAGCTCGCCCGCGTCGGCCGCCTCGAGCGTGAACTGGTATTGCGTGCGGCTGACGCGGTCCTCCACCGTGAGGTCCTGGACCGGCTGCATGAAGAGGGTGATCCCCTGCACCGCGGCGAGCCGCGGCTGCAGGCGACGGATGACGTCGCTGGCGCCGACGCCGCGCGCGTCGAGGGGCTTCAGGTTGATCTGGATGCGCCCGCTGTTCGCCGTCGTGTTGACACCGTCGACGCCGATGAAGGACGAGAGGCTCTGCACCGCGGGATCGTGCAGAATCACCGCGGCGAGCGCCTGCTGGCGCTCCGCCATGGCCGCGAACGACACCGACTGCGGCGCCTCGGACACGCCCAGGATCACGCCCGTGTCCTGCACGGGGAAGAAGCCCTTCGGCACCACGACGTAGAGCGCGAGCGTCCCCACCAGCGTCACGACCGCGACCACCAGCGTCGCGGTCTGGTGCCCGAGCACCCAGCGCAGGCTCGTGCCGTAGCGCTCGATGACGCCCTTCAGGATGCGCTCCGACGCGCGCGCGAAGCGGCCCTCGGTCGCGCCGAAGCGGTTCCGCAGCAGGCGGGCGCACATCATCGGGGTCAGCGTGAGCGACACGACGGCCGAGACCAGGATGGTGACGCTCAGCGTGACGGCGAACTCGCGGAACAGCCGCCCGACGATGTCGCCCATGAAGAGGAGCGGGATGAGGACGGCGATCAGCGACACCGTGAGCGACAGGATGGTGAAGCCGATCTGCTGCGAGCCCTTCAGGGCGGCCGCGAGCGGCGGCTCCCCCTCCTCGATGTAGCGGGCGACGTTCTCGATCATCACGATCGCGTCGTCCACCACGAAGCCGGTCGAGATGGTGAGGGCCATCAGCGACAGGTTGTCCAGGCTGTAGCCGAGCAGGTACATCACGCCGAAAGTGCCCACGATCGAGAGCGGGACCGCGACACTGGGGATGATGGTCGCCCGCAGGTTGCGCAGGAAGAGGAAGAGCACCATCACCACGAGCGCCACGGTCAGCATGAGCTCGAACTGCACGTCCCGCACGGACGCGCGGATCGTGAGGGTCCGGTCGGTGAGGACCGAGACCTGCACCGAGGGCGGCAGCGCGGTGGTGAGCTGCGGCAGGAGCCGCTCGATGCGATCGACGACCGTGATGATGTTGGCGCCGGGCTGCCGCTGGATGTTGACGATGACGGCGGGGAGGGTGTTCATCCACGCGGCCTGCTTCACGTTCTCCGCGTCGTCGGTCACGTCGGCGACGTCCGAGACGCGCACCGGCGCGCCGTTGCGGTAGGCGACGACGAGCGGCCGGTAGGCGTCGCTCGAGAGCAGCTGGTCGTTGGCGCCGATCGTGTAAGCCTGGTCCGGGCCGTCGAAGTTGCCCTTCGCCTGGTTCACGTTCGCCTGCGCGACCGCGGTGCGCACGTCCTCGAGGCCGAGGCCGTAGGCCGCCAGCGCCGTCGGATTCGCCTGGACGCGCACCGCGGGCTTCTGGCCGCCGCTGATGCTGACCAGCCCGACGCCGGGGAGCTGCGAGATCTTCTGCGCCAGCCGCGTGTCCGCCAGGTCCTGGACCTTCACCAGCGGGAGCGTCGCCGAGGTGAGGGCCAGGGTCAGGACCGGCGCGTCGGCCGGGTTCGTCTTGCTGTAGACGGGCGGATTCGGCAGGTCGCGCGGCAGGTAGGTGGCGGCCGCGTTGATCGCCGCCTGCACCTCCTGCTCGGCCACGTCGATGTTGAGATCGAGCGCGAACTGGAGCGTGATCACCGAGCAGCCGAACGAGCTCGTCGACATCATCTGGTTCAGGCCCGGCATCTGCCCGAACTGTCGCTCGAGCGGCGAGGTCACCGACGAGGCCATCACGTCGGGCCCGGCGCCGGGGTAGAAGGTGAGCACCTGGATGGTGGGATAGTCGACCTGCGGCAGCGCGGAGACGGGGAGCTGCCGGTACGCGATGGCGCCCGCCAGCAGGATGGCGGCCATCAGCAGCGAGGTCGCGACCGGCCGCAGGATGAAGGGCCGCGACAGGTTCATGCGCCCGGCTTGGCCGCGCCGTTGCGCTCCGGAGCCCGCACCTGGACCGCGCTCCCCGCCCGCAGCTTCTCGACGCCGTCCACCACGACCGCGTCGTCGGGCGCGAGGCCGGCCTCGATCGCGGTGTCGGTCCCGGTCGTCGGGCCGACCGTGACCGGACGCACGTCCACCGTGTGGTCCGCCTTCACCACGTAGACGAACGTGCCCTGCGGGCCCCGCTGGACGGCCGCCACCGGCACGATGACCGCGTCCTTGCGCACGTCGAGCAGCAGCCGCACGTTCACGAACTGGTTGGGGAAGAGCGCGCCGTCCTCGTTCGCGAAGATCGCCTTCAACCGGGTCGTCCCGGTCGCCTGGTCGATCTGGTTGTCGGCGGTGAGGAGCGCGCCCGTGGCGATGTGGTTGCGGTTGGCGCGGTCGTAGGCCTCCACCGGCAGGGGGTCCCTGGCCGTCAGCTTCCTCATGACGGGCGGGAGGTCGTCCTCGGGGATCGTGAACACCACCGCGATCGGCTGGAGCTGCGTGATGACGGCCAGGCCGTTCGGATCGCTCGCGTGGACCATGTTGCCGGCGTCGAGCAGCCGGAGCCCGACCCGCCCGGTGATGGGGGCGGTGATGCGGGCGTACTCGAGCTGGAGGCGGGCGGTGTCGATCATCGCCTGGTCCACCCTGACCGCGCCCTCGAACTGCCCGACCGTCGCGCTCTGGTCGTCGACCTGCTGCTTGGCGATCAGCTGCCGCGCGAGCAGCTCGCGGTAGCGGACGAGGTTGAGCTGCGCGTCCTTGAGCTGCGCCTGGTCGCGCGCGAGCTGGCCTTCCGCCTGCGCCAGCTGCGCCGCGAAGGGCCGGGGGTCGATCTCGGCGAGGAGGTCCCCCTGGTGCACGAGCTGGCCCTCCTGGAAGGCCACCCGGACCAGCTGGCCGTCGACGCGGCTCTTCACCGTGACGGTGTTGAAGGCGAGCACCGAGCCGAGCCCGGACAGGTACACCGGCATGTCGCCTTCTCGCGCCGTCGCCGCCACCACGGGCACGCTCGGGCCGACCGGCTTGCCGGGCGCCTCGGTGGCGGCCGGCTGCCGGCTCGCCCGGGTGGCGCGCAGCTCGTAGGCGGCCCCGGCGAGGAGGAGGAGGGTCACGAGCCAGGGCCAGCGGCGGGGCCCCGCCCGCCGCACGCGTGCCTCCCGCTCCGAAGGCCGAGGGCTGTCCACCCTCCTCGGCTCCGATGGCGACGCGCCGGGATGCATCTTCATGCGCTCGCGGCCGAGCCGGAGCCCGGGGGGAGATGTCGTGCGCTGCTCGTGCAGGGCTGCGCCACGATGCGGCGGCCGGTCGGCGTCCCGACCCCGCGCATGAAGACGCCCACCACCGCCGTGACCAGCTCCTCGAGGCGGTCGCCCTCCGCGCGGTAGCGGTTCACGCCGCGCATCATCCCGAACAGCATCTCCGCGGCGATGCGCGTGTTGACGCGCCGTACGTGGCCCGCCGTCATGGCGCCCTCGAGCGTGTGCCGGACCAGGCGCGACAGCGCCTCGCGGTGGCGCAGCCACGCGCGCGCCTCGCCGCCGCCCCGGTACTCGTTGCGGTGGATGAGCGAGAAGAAGAGCCGCCGGTCCCAGAAGTACGCGAGCGTCCGGTGCACGATGTGCCGGATCTTGCGCGCCGGCGGCTCGTCGGTCGCGACCGCGGCCTCCAGCTCGGCGCGCAGGCGCTCGATGCCCTCGAACATGACCGCGAGGTACAGCGCCTGCTTGCTAGGGAAGTAGCGATACAGTGTGCCCTTCCCCACGCCGCACGCCTGCACGACGTCGTCCATCTGCACCTCGTGATAGTCGCGGCGGGCGAAAACGAGGGCCGCGGCGCGGAGGATCCGTTCCCGCAAGCCGGGCGTGGGCGGACGGCCCCGGCGTGGGCGCAGCGATCGTGGATCGGGGCGAGGGACCGACATTCGATTTACGGACTGGTCCGTTCCGGAATGGCTGGCCGGCCGCGCAGTGTCAAGGCGCCGGTCGCGGCCGCGGTGGCGCACCGCTCCGAGGGAGCCGGGTGCGACGCCCGTCCCGGTCGGCATGCAGCGGAGGCGGATCATGCAAGGCTGCACGATGCCGCTCTGACCGCGCCGCCCGTCGGCGGCCCCGACCGAAGACTCCGGACGCGTCAACGGGTGCGCCGCGCTCTTCGTCAGGAAGGGTGTGCGCTGGAGCCGGGCGCTCCCGCGATGGCCATGACTGGTTGTCTGCCCGACCGGATCCTGTGGGCGCTGTTCGAAGGGGACGGCACGCACGAGGACGGCGAGCACCTCGGGAGCTGCGGGCTCTGCCAGTGGCGAGCCCGTCGGCTCGCCCACGACCTGAAGGTCCTCGAGGCCGTTCTCCGCGACCTGCCGCCGGCCGCCGGGGCTCCGGCGCACGGGGCGGCTGGACTCCGGTGGGCGGCTGCGGTGGCGTTGGTCATGGCGGGCCTCGGGCTCGCGTGGGTGCGCGGCGGGCCTGCCGAGGACCGTTCGGCGGCGGCGCGCGCCGCGGACATGCCCGTCCTGTGGACGCTCTCCAGCGCCGTGTTCGCCGATTCCGTGGTCGAGAGCGCACTCGTCCCCACGCCCTCCCACGAACTGGACG
>JBKPBB010000208.1:0-3348 GCA_046744245.1 Thermodesulfobacteriota bacterium | reverse complement strand
GTTCCAGGTGCGCGCGCAGGCCGAGGGCGCCTATCGCGCGGAGCCCGAGGACGTCGTGCGCATCAAGACGCGGAACAACTCGGACGGCATGGTGCCGCTCGGGTCGGTCGTGAACCTCCAGTGGCGGAGCGGCTCGGATCGGATCGTCCGCTACAACATGTTCCCCGGCGCCGAGGTGAACGGCGACGCGGCGCCGGGCGGGAGCCAGGGCACGGCCCTGGCGGCCATGGAGCGGCTGGCGGCGCAGGTGCTCCCGCCCGGGATGCAGATCGAATGGACCGACATCGCCTACCAGGCGAAGCTCGCGGGCAACACCGCGGTCTTCATCTTTCCGCTCTGCGTCCTCTTCGTATTCCTCGTCCATTCCGCCGAGTACGAGAGCTGGTCGCTGGCGCTCGCGATCATCCTGATCGCACCGATGTGCCTGCCCTTCGCGCTCTTCGGCACCTGGCTGCGGGGCCTGGACAACAACCTCATCACACAGATCGGCTTCATCACGCTGATCGGGCTGGCCGCGAAGAACGCCGTGCTCATCGTCGAGTTCGCGAAGCAGCAGCAGGAGGAGGGCAAGGACCGCTTCGCGGCCGCCGTCGAGGCGAGCCGGCTCCGCCTCCGGCCGATCCTGATGACCTCGTTCGCGTTCATCCTGGGCGTGCTGCCGCTCGCGCGCGCGACCGGACCCGGCGCCGAGATGCGCCAGGCGCTCGGAACGGCCGTGTTCAGCGGCATGCTCGGCGTCACGCTCTTCGGCCTCTTCCTGACGCCCGTGTTCTACGTGATTCTCCGGCGCTCGGCGGCCGCGCGCGCCGTCGCGCGCGAGCCAGAGGCGCCGCGCCTCTCGCCGGGCACAGGCGGAGAACTCGAGCGTGGGTAGCGCGCAGCGGACGCGCGGCTGCCGCATGCGCTTCTCGGTCGTCGTGCTGCTACCGCTCCTCGCGGCCTGCGCGCTCGGGCCGAGATACCGGCGCCCGGCCGTTCCCACGCCCGAGACGACGCGTGGCGAGCGCGGTCCGGGCGATGCCGCCTCGCTCGCGGACTCACCGTGGTGGGCGATCTTTGGCGACCCCCCCCTGCAGGCGCTCATCGAGGAGGCGCTCCGCGGCAGCCACGATCTGCGGGCAGCGGCGGCGCGCGTCGAGCAAGCGCGCAACCAGATCGCCATCGCGCGTGCCGACCTGTTTCCGCAGGTGAGCTATCAGGGCCAGGCGGTCCGCGAGCGCACCTTCGTGGAGGGCAGCCCGGAGAACGTGACCTTCAACTCCTTCCTCGGCACCTTCAACCTCGCCTGGGAGATCGACGTCTGGGGCCGGATCCGGCGGGCGACCGAGTCCGCGCACGCCGACTACCTCGCCGCCGAGGCGGCGCGGCGCGGCGTGCTGCTCACCCTGGTGAGCGATGTGGCGCAAGCCTACTTCGAGCTGCTCGAGCTCGACCGCGAGCTCGAGATCACGCACAGCACGACGATCACGTTTCAGGATACCGTCAACCTCTTCCAGCGGCGCTACGTGGGCGGGATCGGCACGCTCCTCGAAGTGTCGCGCGCGATGGCGGCGCTCACCCAGGCGCGGGCGGGCATCCCGGAGCTCGAGCGCCAGGTCGTCGTCAAGGAGAACCAGCTCTCCACCCTCCTCGGACGGCCGCCCAGCGACATTGCGCACGGCGCGCTGCCCGAGGGCGAGTCACCCGCCCCCGAGACGCCCGTCGGTCTGCCGTCCCAGCTCCTCGAGCGCCGCCCCGACATCCAGCAGGCGGAGCAGGCGCTCGTGGCGGCGAACGCCGACGTCGGCGTCGCCGTGGCGAACTTCTTCCCGCGCCTCGGCCTCACCAGCCTGTACGGCGGCCAGAGCAGCGAGCTCGAGAACCTGGTCAAGAGCGCTGGCAACGTGTGGGCCATCGGCGGCTCGCTCGCCGGTCCGCTCTTCCAGGGTGGACGGCTTCTCGCGAGCTATCGGGCGAGCTCGGCCGCCTGGGAAGAAGCCGTCGAGCGCTACCAGCAAGCCACGCTGCAAGCGTTCGCGGAGGTGTCGAACGCCCTCGTCGCGCGGCAGAAGCTCAAGGGCGTGCACGCCGAGCGCACCGAGACGGTAAAGGCGCTTCAGACGTCGGTCGCGCTTTCGCTCCAGCGCTACAATGACGGCATCGCGAGTTACTTCGAAGTCCTCGAGGCCGAGCAGCAGCTCTTTCCGGCCGAGCTCGACCTCGCCCGCACACAGCGCGACGAGCTCGTGGCGGTCGTTACCCTCTACCGTGCGCTCGGGGGCGGGTGGCGACTCGCCGTGCCCGACTGGAGTGCCGCCCCGGACAGGTCGGCGGCCGGCGAGATGCCTCGAACCCCCGCGGGTGACTGAACGCTTGCATGATCGCGGGACGTACCGCAAAGGATCCCCGGCTGTCGCGCCCGTGATGGGTATGGAGGCCGAGGAGAGGGGATGAAAGCCGCTCTGGACCCAATGCGGTCAGTTACCGCGCCCACCGGTTGACCCACTGCCGGTGCACCCCGAACCGGCGCGCGATTTCCGCCTCCGTCATCCCCTGTTGCAGCAACGTCGCCGCGCGCAACCGCCGCGCTTCCAGCGCCGCGAAATCCCACCCCGCCCCCAATATTAGGAGATTCTCGATAGTGTCCGATCCGCGAAGTGGCTGGACACGCTGTCGACGGCCACGTTTGGCCCTGCTGCACGGCACCGTTCAGCGGTTTGCAGCGGTCGTCCAATGTCGTGGCGCAGGTGCAGCGTGACGAAGTGGAGCATCTCAAAGCAGCTGCAACATCAGGGATCACAGCGTCGGAGACCCCGAGCATCTCCCGCTCATCGTGGCGAAAAAATGTCTTTACATTCCAATCTGGCATGCGTAGAGGTACGGGCTCCGAAGGTCGATATCTTCGGAAGCGTATGCCGGCTGAAAGCAGAGAACTCCACGTTCGAGTGAACGGCGATCGGACGCTGATCAGCCGCAGCCCCCACCTGCACCGCCACGGCGTACGGACTTCGCGGCGTGGCCCAGCGCGCGTCGTGAATGCTCCGGGGCCCGTGATGATGAAAGGATAGTATCTAATTAGCTCTTGGTACCGGCGCGGATCCGGAAGGCGTCAGCTCAAAGCCCGGCCAGGTCCCAGCTCCCCTGCCCTCTCGCATGTCATTTGGAAAAACGAGGATGAAATGGCTGTAAAATATTCGCCGTCGGCTCTGTCCAGTGCTGGCCTGGCTCTCATTGCCATACTCGGGGTTCCCCTTCCACGCACCGCGGTCGCCCAATCGATCCCCCCGGCCTTCGTCCAAGGGACGGCATTCTCCACCGGGTCTCGGGTCTCGACGCTCGCCGTCACACTCACCGGCGCGGTTGCCCAGG
>JBKPBB010000388.1:0-2863 GCA_046744245.1 Thermodesulfobacteriota bacterium | reverse complement strand
TGATCGTGCCCATGGACCGCCCGGGCATCACCGTGCAGCCGCTCTGGACCTGGTCGGGCATCCGCACCAACGCGGTCTTCTTCGAGGACGTGCGCGTGCCGCGCGACCACCTGGTGGGCGAGCGCGGCATGGGCTTCTACTACGCCATGATGGCGCTCGACTTCGAGCGCATCATGATCGGCTCGGTGGGGATGATCCGCCGCATGCTGGACGAGCTGATCGCCTTCGCGCGGCGCACGAGGCGCGACGGGCAGCCCCTCGGCTCCATCGCGTGGGTGCGGCGCGCGCTGGCCGACCTCGAGATGCGTGTCGAGGTGGGCCGGCAGATCGGGCTCTTGAACGCCTGGCTCATCGACCAGGGCGAGGTGCCGACCAAGGAGGGCTCGATCGCGAAGGTGTACGTGAGCGAGCTGAACGCGCATCTCGCCTCGGTCGGCATGGAGATCCTCGGGCTCGCCGGCCAGCTCGCGCCCGACGAGCCGGCGGCGCCGCTCGCCGGCCGCCTCCAGTGGCTCTACACCACCGCGCCGATGCAACGCTTCGGGGGCGGCACCAACGAGATCCAGCGCGCCATCATCGCGCAGCGCGGGCTCGGCCTGCCGCGGAAGTAAGGATGCAGCTCGCGCCGACGGAGGAGCAGGAGGCGATCCGGCAGGCGGCGCGCCGCTTCCTCGCCGCCGAGATCACGCGCGAGCGGCGCCTCGCGTGGGACCGCACGGAGGAAGGGCACGACGCGGCCTTCTGGGAGGCGGTCGCACGCCTCGGCTGGTTCGGCTACGGGCTGCCCGCGGCTTACGGGGGGCAGGGCGCGTCGCTGCTCGACCTGGGGCTGCTCGTCGAGGAGCTCGGCCGCGCCGCCGCGCCCTTCGGCGTCTTCGCGCAGATCGCGGGCGGGCTCGGTCTCGCGGCGCTCGGCACGCCGGCGCAGAAGCGCGCGTGGCTGCCGGCCATCGCGCGCGGCGAGAAGCTGGTGACGCTCGCGGTCGCGGAGGAGGGCGCGAGCGCCGATCCCGCCGCCTTCGCGACCCTGGTGCGCCGGCGCGGCCAGACCCTCCGCCTCGAGGGCGAGAAGCGTTACGTCCTCCAGGGCGTCACCGCCGACGCCTTCCTGGTCGCCGCGCGCGACGGACAGGGCGTGTCGGCCGTACTCGTCCCGGCCGGCGCGCCCGGCGTGAGCGTCAGGCCGCAGAAGACCTTCGGCAAGGACCGGCAGAGCGCCGTCGGCCTGAAGGACGTGAGGCTGCCGCGGAGCGCGCTCGCGGGCCGCCCGGGCACCGCCTGGCCGCGCTTCACGGCGCTGCGCACGCGGCTCGCCGCGCTGCTCTGCGCCGACATGATCGGCGGCGCCGACGCGGTCCTCGAGATGACGACCCGCTACGTTTGCGAGCGCGAGCAGTTCGGCGTGAAGCTCGGCACCTTCCAGGCGGTGCAGCAGATGGTCGCCGTGATGGCGATCGAGCTCGAGGGCGCGCGGCACGTGACCCGCCAGGCGCTCTGGCGCCTCGCCGAGGGCCTGCCGGCGGCCCGCGAGGTCGCGGTCGCGAAGGCGTGGACGGGCCGCGCCTACCGCGAGGCGACGCTCACCGCCCACCAGCTCCACGGCGGCGCGGGCTACGTGATCGAGCACGAGCTGCACCGCTACTCGGCGCGCGCCAAGGAGGCCGAGCTGCGCTTCGGCTCGACCGAGGAGTGGCTCGAGGCGCTCGCCGACGAGCTCCGGCTCGCGCGCGACGGCGCGCGTCCCCGATAGGGAGGACCGATGCGCTTCGGCATCCACGCCGGCCCGCAGGACTGCTCCATCGCCGAGCTCCGCCGCCTCTGGCGGATCGCGGACGAGCGCGGCTTTCACTGGTGCTCGGTCTGGGATCACCTCTACTCGGTGTCGGACCTCGCCGACCCGGCGAAGCCGGCCTTCGAGGGCGTCGCGACCATGGCCGCGCTCGCCTCGGAGACGAAGCGGGTGCGGGTCGGCTGCCTGGTCTTCTGCGTGTGCTACCGGCCCGTCGGTCTGCTCGCGAAGGCCGCGGTCACCATCGATCACCTGAGCGGCGGGCGCTGCGAGCTCGGCATCGGGGCGGGATGGAACGAGATCGAGGCGCGCGCCTTCGGCATCCCGTTCCCGTCGATCAAGGAGCGGCTCGACCTCCTGGAGGAGACGGCGAAGACCCTGCGCGCGCTCTTCGACGGCGAGCGCGTCACGCTCGAGGGCCGGCAGCTCCACCTCGAGGGCGCGCTCTGCGAGCCGCGGCCGGTGCAGCCGCGGCTCCGCCTCTGGATCGGCGGGCAGGGGGAGAAGCGTCTCCTCCGGCTGGTGGCGCGCCACGCCGACGGCTGGAACGTACCCTTCCTCGCCCCGGAGATCTTCGCGCAGCGCAACGCGACGCTCGACCGCTGGTGCGAGCGCGAGGGCCGCGACCCGCGCGCCATCACGCGCACCGTGAACCTGGGCCTGGCCGTCGGCCGGGACGATGGCCAGGTCCGCCGGCAGGAGGAGAGGCTGCGCCTGATGTTCGGCCCCATGACCGACTTCGTGCGGCCGGGCATCCTGGTCGGCACGCCGCCCCAGGTGGTGGAGCGCATCCGGGAGTACGCCGCGGCCGGGGCGGAGTGGGTCATCCTGGCCCTGCGGGCCCCCTTCGACTGGGAGGGCCTCGAGCTCTTCATTCAGGAAGCGATGCCCGCCTTCCGGGACTGACCGTTCGCACGCGCTTTTCGACAGCTCGGCCCGAGGGCGGTTGACCGGGCGGCTTTGCCGGCTACGATTGGCGTACCGCCCCAGGGAGGGAGCTATGCCGAGCGTCCGCCGCCTTTCCTGCGTCCTGGCCGTCGCGACCGCAGCGGCGCTTGCCATGGCGCCGCCGGC